>NZ_JBMNDO010000062.1:0-47286 GCF_052542855.1 Streptomyces sp. SAS_281 | reverse complement strand
CCCCCCCCCCCCCCCCCCCCCCCCCCCCCCCCCCCCCCCCCCCCCGTCCCCACCGTCATGTCGCCTTCCGCTTTGCGTCGGTCCGCGCGAGCAGGCCGTCGACGATGGCCACAAGGCCCTCGTGGTGGGTGTCGCGGGTGGTGATCGTGTCCCACTGGCTCGCGAGCGAGGCGAGCCGGGGGAACTCCTCCGGGGCCAGCGTGGCGATGGCCGCGTCGCGGTGCGGGGGCCGCTCCAGACCGGCGTGGTGCCGTTCCCGGTTCACCCGGATGGTGAGCTCACCGGCGGTGTAGTACCAGATGACCCGGTAGGCGTAGACGGCCTCGTCGGGAGTGAGTCCGCACTCGATCGCGGCGTCGATCATGTTCTCCACGATCCACAGCGCGGAGACGGCCATCAGGTCGTCGGAGGCGAGGACCTCCACGATCCACGGACACTCGGCGAGAATGTCGTGCAGAGCCTGGCTCGCCGCGATCAGCCGGTCACGGGGGCCGGCGGGCAGCTCCGGGCGCGGGAAGCTCTGGGCGTGACGTTCCAGCAGCAGGAGCAGCAGCTCGTCCTTGTCGCGCACGTGATGGTAGAGCGCCATCGCCGTGCTCGACAGCTCCTGAGCCAGTCGCCGCATCGACAGGTTCTCCGGGCCCTCCCCGTCCAGAATGCCCTGGGCGGCCGTGAGAATGGCCTCTTGGGACAGTCTCGGGGGCCTGCCCGTTCTGCCGGTACGTCGGGTCTGAGGTGTCATCCTCATCTCTTCCTGTTGCTCGTGCCTGATGCGCAGTGGGTGCCGGTCGCGGGCCGTGGCGGCCGGGCAGGTGTCCCTGGTCCTCACGGCCCGCTGTCGGCCCGCGACCTCGCCCCGGGGCGCCGGTCGGTCGGTGACACCGATGCCATCATGCCCGGTTCACGGTTCGGCATTTCCGTCGCCTGCGCCGTCGACCGGGGAAGGTGACGCACGATCCAGTCGGCGGTGGCCTCGGGCGGCAGCGTAGCCGCCATGACATGGACGCCGGAGGGGATTCGGCCCGTCGTGACCTCGTGCGCCGTGATCGAGGCGATCACGCCCACCAGGCCCGTCACGTCCGTGGAGTGCAGCAGTGCGCTCCGGCGGACCGGGACGCCGTCGGGTGTCACTCCGTCGAGCGTTCCGTAGAGGATCTGGTACGCGGAGCTGCCCGCCGAGTCCCGCAGACTCACCCGGGCCAGTTCCCGTGCGGCGGCCATGAGCGCCTTGCCGTCGCCCGCCGCCGGGTGCTGGGCGGCGAACCGGTCGAGGAAGGCGGGCACGCCGGGACCCTTGAGCACTTCGTGCCAGTGGGCCTCGCGCAGCCGCAGAAGGTAGGCCTGCTCCCGCAGCTCCTCCGGGAGGACACGGCGGACGGCGGTGGCGTGGCCCGGGACCGGGGTGACGTCGCCGTCGAAGGGCACCGGGCCGGGGGCGTGCTCGGCGGGGAGGTCGACCGCGTGCCGCCTGCCGAGGAGGCAGGAGACGGCTGTGTGCGACGGGATGGCGCCGAGACCGCCCCACCAGCCGCTGAACCGCGTGGCGGAGTCGAGCCCGTCCGCCAGCCAGCGCGGCACCCATCCGGCCAGCGTGCCCGAGAGCCCGGTGAAGAGAACGGCCGAGCACGCCCCCGCCGGGGTGCGCGAACCGCCGTCGTCCGTCATGCCCACGTAATGGACGCCGGCGGTGAGTACCGCTGCGCGCACCTGGCCGCGGAGCGCGAACGCGGTCCCGGAGCAGTCGAGGACGGTGGCACAGCCGCGGGTGAAGTGGGTCAGGCTCTGGTCGTCGCGGGTGTCGACCACCGCCGCCTCCGCGCCGTCGCCCAGTTCGCGGGCGAACCGCCAGGCCGTCTCGGCGGAGCGTCCGCCGATGCGCAGCCGGTAGCCGCCCTCGGCTGCGAGGATGCGGGCAGCGGTGGCGCCCACGCGCCCGTATCCGCCGAGGATGCCGATCATGGGTGTGGGGTCGGTGTTCATGCATGCTCTCCCGGGTGGGCCGGACGCCCGCCGAGCAGCCCCTCCACGATGTCCTCCAGAGCCTCGCGGTGGGTGTCCCGCGAGGTGAGCGCGGACCAGCGGCCGGCGAGCGAGGTCACACGGGGGAAGTCGGTGGGCGCCAGGGTGGCGAAAACCTGTTCACGCTGTGTGGGACGGGTCAGTTCGGCGTGGTGCTGACGGCTGGTCGTCCGGATCAGGAGGACGCCGACCGTGAAGTGCCAGATGGCCTGGTGGGCCTGGGCCGCCTCCACGGGGGTGAGCCCGCATTCGACGGCTGCGTCGAGCAGCGTCTCCATGACCCACAGCGCGGATACGGCCAGCAGGTCGGGGGAGGCGAGGATCTCGTTGAGGAACGGGTACTCCTCGAGGACATCGTGGAGCAGTTGGGCGGCCGCCAGCAGCCGCTCACGCGGGTCTTCGGGCAGGACCGGCCGGGGGCGTTCCCGGGAGCGGGAGGCGACCAGGAGCAGGAGCAGTTCGTGCCGGTCGCGCACATGGTGGTAGAGGGCCATGGGTGTGATGGAGAGCTCCCGGGCGAGCCGGCGCATGGACAGCTGCTGAGGCCCCTCGGTGTCCAGGATGCGCAGCCCGGCCGCGACGATCGTCTCCTGCGAGAGGGGCGCGGACCGACGTGAGTCGGCCCTGCGCCGGTTACGGGGCTTCATGCCTGGTTCTCCCATCCGAGTGCTGAGCTGTCCGGGCCGCGGCGCGCTCCGGATCACCTTGCTGCGCTGGGCTCTTCGGGGCGGGGGGTGACATCGACAGGAGCCCGGGCTACAGTTATTGTACGCGTACGTCTTACGGGTATAAAAACTCTATGGAGGGGTCCGATGCCGGGGCTGGACGCAGGTCCGGGGCGGGGGTGGGCACCTCCATGAGGCGGCCTCGCCGCGCATCGCCGTACGGCATGGTGCCCGGCGCGGTCCGGGCGGCCCGGCAATCCCCCGTGCAAAAGCGCCGGGCCGCCCCAAGGCGGGCTGTGGGGAAAGGTGAAGTGATCGCGCCCTGTATTCCTGTAGGGCTGCGTTCAAATCCGGTCAAGTCATGGTCAAGCCGTGGCGGCGAGTGAAAATTGTTGATTCGAGTCGAAGTCGTTAGGTAGAGTCGTCCCGTTCGGCCGCTCCTGCATATTCAGGGGGTTGTCGGGGGGAGAGCCCGGAGTATCTTTTTTTATTTCGGGAGTGACCGGCGTTGTCTTCAGGAGAGCGTCGCAGGTCTTGGCGTGCCTGAATGTCTTCGGCTGTGTGGATGCGGCGACCGGCGTTTTGCCACATCATCCTGCGATGGCTTTCTTGTAACATGCCGTCAATATTTCCCTGATTACCTCCTGTGGGGATCGGTCGAGTGTTTTCCGCCCTCGTAGTGGTCAATTTCGGTCGTCAACTGCAGGAGGAAGATCCGTGGTTATCTCGTATCGATCGACAAGCGTGCGAACGGAACTCGAGCCACTTGTCGCGGCGGCCGGGCTTGTCGCCGCCGGCCTGTTCTCCACCTACGTCGTCTATGAAGGTCCGGACGCGTGGTCCGTCGCGGGCGGAATCGTGGCCGAAGTCGTCGTGGGACAGGACACCGTCCGATGCACGAAGGACGGCCGGACCGTCGAACGCCCCTGGCAGGGCGACCCGTTGGGTCAGGTGCGTGAGTTCCTGGACGGCCTTGAGCTGACCGACTGGCGGGCCTACGGCTGGAGTGCCTTCGAACTGGCGTACGCCGTCGCCGGCCGCCCCGTCGGTACGGGCGTCCTTCTCCATCTCGTCGTCCCGCGTACCGAGATACGCCTGCTCGCGGGGCAGGCCCTCGTCCGCAGCGTGGATCCGCAGGAGGCGGCCCTCGTCGAGAAGGCACTGGCCGGCCTGGAGGAGGCCCCCGGGGCCCCCGGGTACCTGCCGGTCGGCGTGGACATCGAGGTGGGCGCTGAGGCGTATCGTTCCTGCGTCGCCACGGTGGTGGACCGGATACGCGCGGGCGAGCTGCAGAAGGCCGTCGTATCCCGGGTCGTCCCCGTCACCTCCGAGATCGACTTCCCGGCGAGCTACCTCGTCGGACGCCGCGCCAACACCCCTGCCCGGTCCTACCTGTTGCACATGGGCGAACTCCAGGCCCTGGGGTTCAGCCCGGAGACCGTCGTGGAGGTCGGCACCGACCGCAGTGTCTCCAGCCAGCCGCTGGCAGGCACCCGGGCCCTGACCGGCGACGCCGCCGAGGACCGGAGACTGCGCGAGCATCTTCTGGCGGACCCCAAGGAACTCCATGAACACGCGATCTCGGTGAAGGTCGCCGTCGATGAACTCGCCGAGCCCTGCCGGCCGGAGACCGTCGTCGTGCAGGAGTACATGGTGATCAAGGAGCGGGGCTCCGTACAGCATCTCGCTTCCCGCGTCGTGGGGCGGATGGCCGAGGACGCCAGTGCCTGGGACGCCTTCGCCGCCGTCTTCCCCGCCGTCACCGCGTCGGGCGTGCCCAAGGCCGCCGCCTACGACGTCATTTCGGACTGCGAACCGAGGGCGCGCGGCCTCTACGCGGGCACCGTGATGACGGTCGCGCAGGACGGCTCCATGGACGCCGCGCTCGCCCTGCGCAGCGTCTTCCGACGGAACGGCGAGACGTGGCTGCAGGCCGGTGCCGGGGTGGTCGAACACTCCGTACCCGAGCGTGAACTCGAGGAGACCCGGGAGAAGCTGAAGTGCGTGGCAGACCGCCTGGTGGCTGTGGCGCCAGGAAGCGCGACAGCGTCGGCCGAAGTCGTGGCCGAGAAGCACTCGTACGTCTGAAATCTTTGGCAGCGAGCGGTCCGGCGGCCGCAGCCACGACTCAGGAGGCGACAGGGCAATGCCGATGACGGGGGTGCCCTTGGAAGTGCAGTTGTTGGGGCCTGTACGTGCCTGGCGGCACGGCAGCGAGGTCGTGCTCGGGCCGCCCAAGCAGAGAGCCGTGTTCGCGCTGCTGGCCGGCCGGGCGAACGACGTCGTGAGCGTGGACCACATCATTGACGCGGTCTGGGGCGGCGACATCCCGCAGACCGCTGCCAATGGCGTCCACACCTACGTGGCCGGGCTCCGCCGGGTCCTCGAACCGGAGCGCAGCAGGCGGGAGAGCGGCGCGCTGCTGGTCTCGACGGCAGGCGGCTACGCGCTGCAGACGGATCCCGCGACGGTCGACGCCACGCTCTTCGCCCGCCGCCACGCCCAGGCGCGCCGTGCCCGGACCGAGGGACGTCTTCAGGAAGCCCTGGACGTGGCGGAGTCCGCGCTGTCCCTGTGGCACGGGGAGGCGCACTCGGGAGTCCCCGGCCCCTTCGCGGCGATGGAGCGCACCCGGCTCCAGGACCTCCGGCTCACGGCCGTCGAGGAGTGGGCCGCCGACATGCTGGAGGCGGACCGCCCCGTCGAGGCGGTGACCGTACTGCTGGGGGCCGTGGCCGAGGAGCCGCTGCGCGAGAAGCTGCGCTGGCTGCTGATGGCGGCGCTCTACCGGTGCGGACGCCAGGCGCACGCCCTGGAGGTCTACGCCGAGACCCGGCGGCTGCTCCGGCGCGAGCTGGGCATCGACCCCAGCGCCGAACTCCGGACGCTGCACCAGCAGATCCTCACCGGCGGTCCGGTCGCCCCGGCCGGAGCCTTCCGTCCGAACGCCGTCCAGCCGGCCGGCACGGGGGCACCCGAACCGGAGCCTCCGGCCCCCCGGCTGGTGCTCTCCGAGACGCCCAAGCCGGCCCAGCTTCCGCCCGTGGCCAGAGGGTTCCTCGGGCGCTCCAGGGAGCTGGAACGCCTCGCGCGGCTGCTCACCGAGACGGAACCGCGGGGCGCCTCCACGCCCATCGTCGTCATCGACGGTCCCGTCGGCGTCGGCAAGAGCGCGTTCGCCCTCGAACTGGCCCACCGGCTGTCCGACCACTTTCCGGACGGGCAGCTCTACGTCGACCTGCGCGGTACGAGCGTCGAGGGCCGCTCGCTGAGCGCCTCCGAGGCCCTGCTTCAGGTGCTGCGCAGCCTGGGGGTCGACGACAGCCGCATCCCCGCGGACCTGGCGAGCCGCGCGACGCTGTACCGGAGCCTGCTGCACGGCAAACGTGTCCTCGTGATGCTCGACGACGTGCTCAGCGCGGACCAGTTGCGGCCGCTGATCCCCGGTGGCTCCTCGTGTGTGCTCAGCACCGGCCGGCAGCGCCTGGGCGGCCTCGCCGTCCGGGACGGCGCGCATCTCCTGCGGCTCGACCCGCTCGGCACCCAGGACGCGCTCAGGCTGCTCCGCTGTCTCAGCGGCGACCGTCTCCATCACCAGGAGGCTGTCGCCCGGCGCCTCGTGGGGCTGTCCGGCGGGCGGCCCCTGGCGCTGCGCATGATGGCCGAGACGCTGGCCGCCAATCCGGACGTCTCCTTGGCCGCGCTGGTGCGGCACATAGTCGAGGAACACGGCCGGCTGGACCGGCTGACGGCGGGTGACGATGCCTCGACCAGCCTGCACACCCTGTTCGAGACGTCCTACCGGGCGTTGCCGGACGAGGCGGCGAGGATGTTCCGGCTCCTCGGTCTCTTCAGCGGCGGGCTGATCACCGTGTCGGCGGCCGCCGGCCTGGCCGGTACGACCGAGCAGGAGGCCGCGGAAGTTCTCAGGCTCCTCGCCCGCCGTCATCTGCTCCGCGAGGCCGGTGGGGGGCTGTACCGGATCCACGAGCTGATGAGGCTCTACGCGGCCGAGTGCGCCGAGCGCGAGCCGCTGACCCACCGGAGTGCCGCCGTGGCACGTCTGCCGTAGACGAGCGCCGCGGTCGCCCGCGCCCCGTATCTCCTGTGCCCCATGGCCCCCGATCCATGGGGCACAGGCGTGTCCGCGGGGCGCCGCCTGCCATCAGAGACCGTTCAGAGCATCTGTAGGCGGCTGAAGGAGAGTGGTCGCCATGAGCAGTAATCAGGTGGCACTTCTCCTCTTCGACCTCGCTCTCATCCTCGTCCTCGCCCAGGGACTCGGGTATCTCGCCACCAAGATCGGGCAGCCACCCGTCGTGGGCGAGATCCTCGCCGGCGTGCTTCTCGGGCCGACAATCCTCAACGGGGCGGTGTCCGACACCTTGTTCCCCCAGACGATCCGGCCCTTGCTGAGCGCGATGGCCGATGTCGGCGTCACCCTGTTCATGTTCGGCGTGGGCCTGGAGATCGAGCGCCAGGCGCTGCGCGGCCGCGGCCGCATGGCCGCGGCCGTGAGCCTCGGATCGACGGCGGTGCCCTTCGTCCTCGGCACCGGGCTCGGTTTCTTCCTGCTGCGCAGTCATGAGACCGACCAGAAGGCCGCGTTCATCGTCTTCATCGGCCTGGCCGTGTCCGTGACCGCCTTCCCCGTGCTGGCCAGGGTCCTGTCCGACCGGGGCATCGCCGGCACAGCCCTCGGCGGTATCGCCCTCGCGACGGCGGCCCTCGTGGACGTCGTCGCCTGGACCGCCCTGGCGGGGGTGCAGGCGGCGACAGGCAACGCGGGCGCCCACTGGCGCGTGGCCCTCATGATCCCGTTCATCCTGGTGCTCGTCCTGGTCGTGCGCCCTCTGCTTCGCCGCCGGCTCGTCCGCGGGGAGGGGCACGGGACCACGTCGGGATGGTGGTACGCGCAGGTCCTGATCGGAGCGCTGCTGTGCGGCGCGGCGACCGAGGCCATGGGGTTGCACTACATCTTCGGTGCCTTCCTGTTCGGCGTCGTCATGCCGGACGAGGGCGCCGAGCGGCTGCGCGGTGACCTCATGCAGCACACCCGCACCGTGACCTCCGTGCTGCTTCCCGTCTACTTCGTCGTCGCCGGCCTCAAGGTGGACCTCCGGCACTTCGGCTGGGCGGAGATCGCCGAACTCGTCGCCGTCCTGCTGGTCGCCGTGGGCGGCAAGTTCGGCGGCACGTATCTGGGCGCCAGGAGCGCGGGGCTGCCCGCCAGACCTGCCACGGCGCTTGCCGCGCTCATGAACACCCGCGGCCTCACCGAGCTCGTCATCCTCGGTGTCGGTTTGCAGGCCGGGCTGCTCGATGAAGGGCTGTACTCCCTCATGGTCGTCATGGCGCTGGTCACCACGGCCATGACCGGCCCGCTGCTGTCCCGGACGTACGCCAAGCCCGTGATCGTCCCGGCGGCCACGGCCGTAGAGCCCGGCCGGGAGACCGACCGCCCCTCCTCCGTCAGGCGCTGAGACCCGGCCGGCGGCACCACGCACCACACGCAGCAGGAGCAGCGCCATGACCAGAAGGAGACCCAGACATGCTCTCGGCCGAACTCCGGGACGCCGTACGCCCCGTTACGGGCGGCAAGGACCACCCGGGCCAGCCGGGCCGGACGCTCGACGGCCTCTTCGGCCGCGCCGCCCGGCGCCACCCGAAGGCCGTCGTGGTGCGCGAGGGACCGAGCACCCTCCTGTACGGCCGGGCCGACACCCTCTCGGCGCAGCTCGCCACGGCACTGCTGAGGGCCGACGTCCAGCTGGGTGACCCCGTCGTGGTGCACTGCTCCGATCACCGGCAGGCGCTCGTGGCCCAGCTGGCGGTGATGAAGGCCGGCGGCGTATGCGTGCCGGTGCCCCGCGACCTGCCGGCCGGGCGGACCCGCCGGCTCGCCGCCGTCAGCGGCGCCGATACGGTGCTGTGCAGCCGGGCGACCCGGGAGGCATGGGACCGCGCCGGGTGTCGGCGCAGACTCCTCCTGGACGATCCCGAACTGTGGAAGCGGCTCGGAGCACGCTCCGTCGACCGGGCGCTGCCGATCTCCGCACCCGCCGAGCCCGCCTACCTGCTGACGGCGCGGGAGGCCGGCGACTGGGGTTCCGGTCACCTCGTGGACCACCGGGCCTGGCATCTGGCCATGGCCGCCCGGTCCGAGCAGATCGGACCCGCCGGGCGGGCGGTCGCCGTCACCGAACAGCCTGTCGGACCCGCCACCCTGTCCGCGATGTGGTGGGCCTTCGGATCAGGTAGCACACTGGTCGCGCGGCCCGGCGGGCCCGTCACGGGCCCGGACGGGGCGGTCGTCGTGTACGAGTCGGCCCAGTACCCGCGCGTGCTCGACGCCCTGGCCCGGGAGCCCCGCCCGACGCGGCCCCGGATGGTCGTCCTGGTCGGAGCCCCCTGCACCCCGGACACCGTGGCCCGGCACGTCGAGCTTCTGCCCGAGACCGTCCTGCGCGCCGAGTTCGCGCCCGGCGGGAGTGTGCTCCCCTGGGCGGTGAGCACGTACCGGGCCGGCCAGGGAACACCGTCCGGCGGAGGTCCTGTGGTCGGAGCGGCCCCCGGCGTACGGCTGAGTGTGCGTGACGCCCTGGGGGAGAACCTCCGGGCCGGCCAGGCCGGAGAGGTGTGCGCGCGAGGGCGCACCCTGCCGTTCGACGTCATCGGCGCCCCTGCCGCCACCGGCTGGGGAGGCACCCTGCTGCGCTCCGGCTTCGCCGGCCGGCGCAACGCGGACGGGGTCGTGGAACTCACGGGTCCCGCATGAAGCAGGAGGCCGCAGCCCCTCGGGCCGCGGCCTCCCTGTCGTGCCGCTCGGCGGCCCGGCGCAACGGCCGGCCGCCCCCGACCACGCAGCGGGCCAGGCGCAGGCGGCCGGTCTCGGTCAGGGGTGCGTCACGGTGGACCACGAGGGCCTTTCCGGTCGGTGCAGACGTCGCAATCCACACCGAACCCGGAAGGCCCTCACTCGTTCAGGATCACTCCACCGTGAACCCTGTCACCGACCTCCGTGGACAGAACACCTAGGGCCTGTCCTCACGGGTCGTGAGCCACTGCCACTGGGTGTACGAGTCCCAGGCGAACTGCGCTCCGTGCCGGGCCCCGTTGCCCGAGGCACCGAAGCCGCCGAAGGGCACCACGGCCTGATGGTTGACCGTCTGGTCGTTCACGTGAATCATGCCCGTCCGCAGCCGGTCGGCCAGCCGGAGCCCACGTTCGACCGAACCCGTCCGGACCGCGGCGACGAGACCGTACTCCGTGTCGTTGGCGACGGCCGCCGCCTCGTCGTCGTCCCGGACGACCACGACCGGGGCCACCGGGCCGAAGATCTCCCGCGTGAACGCAGGCATCCTCCTGGTGACCCCGGCGAGGACGGTCGGCGGGTAGAACGGCCCGTCCGGTGCTCCGCCGCAGCGCAGTTCGGCGCCCGCGGCGACGCTGTCGCGCACGATCGTGTGGATACGTTCCAGCTGCCGGCCGTCGATGACCGGACCCAGGTCGACCGGGTCGGTCCAGGGATCGCCGACGGTGAGCCGGCGGGCCTCCTCGGTCAGCCGCCGTACATACGCCTCGGCGACCGCCGTGTGCACGATGTGGCGGCCCGCGGCCATACAGATCTGCCCCTGGTGGAAGAACGACGCGAAGGCCCCCGCCGCCGCGGCCGCCTCGACACCGGCGTCGTCCAGGACGATCAGCGCGTTGTTGCCGCCGAGTTCGAGCGAGACCCGTTTGAGCGTCCGGCCCGCCGCTGCTCCCACCTCCCGGCCGACCGCGGTGGAGCCCGTGAACGACACCATCGACACGATCGGATCGGCCGTCAGCGCGGCGCCGGCCACCGCGTCACCCGGCAGCACGTGCAGCACGTCCCTCGGGAGTCCCGCCTCCTCGAACAGACGGGCCACGACCAGGCCCCCCGAGACCGGCGTACGGATGTCCGGCTTGAGGATCACGGCGTTCCCCAGAGCGAGCGCGGGGGCCACCGAACGCAGGGCGAGCAGCAGCGGCACGTTCCACGGGCTGATCACCCCGACCACGCCCAGTGGCACCCGGCGGGCCAGGCTCGACCGGCCCGGAGCGGAGGGCAGGACCTGACCGTGCGGCTGCGTGGCCAGGGCCGCGGCCTGGAGGATCTCCTCCACCGTGTCCGCGATCTCCGTCTCCGCCTTGGCCCGTACGGCACCGCCCTCACGGACCAGCCACCGGGCGACCTCGGCCCGGTGCTCCTCCAGAAGGCCCGCCGCCCGCCGCAGCACCGCTGCGCGATCTGCCGCGGGGCGGGCAGCCCACGCCTGCCCGCCCCGGGCCGCGACGCTCGCGGCCCGGGTGACGTCCGAAGCGGCGGCGACACCGACCTGGACAAGCGTCTTCCCGGTCGCCGGCTCGACCACGTCGGCGACGGCGCCGCCGGACGCGGGCCGCCAGCCGTCGCTGAACACCGTCCCGGTGAGCCGGTCCACGTCGACCAGGCCTGTCATGGTTCTCTCCTGACGTTGTGATGGTCCGAGCACCCGGCGGCCCGGTCAGGCACCGTCGGCGCAGCTCGTGATGGGGACATCGATGAGGACCGGCTCGGTCCCCGCGGCCGCCCGCGCCACGGCCTCGGCCAGGTGGCCCGTCGAACGGGCCCGCACCGCCCTGATGCCGAAGAATCCGGCGACGCGGGTGAAGTCGAGAACCGGCGGTGCGAGGTCGAGGCCGTCGGGCACACCGGGTGATCCGTCCGTGAGCCCCAGGAAGTCCCGGGCGGGCGTCAGATCGATCCGGGGAGGCGTGAGTTCCAGGCCCCCGGACCGCCGGCGGGCGGCCCGGCTCCGTTCCCGTCGGGCGGCCGTCTCCTTGAGGGTGCGGTACTCGCCGTTGTTCATCACCACGAAGGTGGCGGGGACGCGGTAATGGGCGGCGCTCCACAGCCCCTGGAGTCCGAACAGGGTGCAGCCGTCGCCGAGCACGGCCACGACCGGCCGACCGGGGTCTCCCATCCGGGAGCCGATGGCCGCGCCGATGCCGGACCCGAGACCACCGCCGACGGTGTGCACGTACGAACGCGGACGCTCCAGCGGCAGGACGCCGCGCAGCAGCAGTCCGCTGGTGATCGCCTCCTCCACCACCACGGCGTCCGCGGGGAGCCCCGAGACGATCGCGTGCACGGCGGCCAGGGGGTCCATCGGGGCGTCGCCGTAAGCCGCGAGCGCCCGCTTCGTCAGCCTGCCACGGGTCGCCTCGTGCAGGCGGCCGGTCTCCCTGAGCCGCCCAGGGGCCTCGGGCACCTTTCCGGCGAGCTGCGCGGCCAGCGCGCTCAGGGTGGCCCGCACCCCGCCGACAAGCCCGAGGGCCACGGGGAAGGTCCGCCCCGGCTCGCCCGGATCGTCGTCCAGCTGGATGACGGAGGTACCGGTGGGGATCGGCGAGCCCGGCTCGTAATGGTGTGCCATGAACGCCCGGGTGCCCGCGACCAGGACCACGTCATGGCCTTCGAGAGCCGAGCGGATCGCCGAGTAGCGGGCGTCGAGCATGCCCGCGTAGAGCGGATGCACGGTGGGGAAGTTCACCCCGTCGTGCATCGGCTGGTGGTAGACCGTGGCTCCGACGGCTTCGGCGACCGCCACCAGCTCGGCGACGGCACCGTCGCGTCCCACCCCGTCCCCGGCGACGACCGCCGGCCGGGCGGCCCCGGCGAGCCGCTCGGCGGCCTCCGGCCAGCCGAGGGCGGGGCCGAGCCCGCCGAGCCGCGACTTCGGCGCGGGCCGGTCGACCGGCCCCTCCTCCTCCAGCAGGTCCATCGGGATCGACAGGAAGACCGGGCCCGCTGGCGGCTGGACGGCCAGCGCGAAGGCCCGGCGCAGCATGCGGGGCAGATCGTGGGCGTGCTGGACGTCGAAGGTGTGCTTCACCGCTGCCCGGGCGATGCCCACGAGGTCCCCGGAGAGCATGGGGTCCTGCGCCAGGTGGCGGCGGTCCTGCTGGCCCGCGGTCACCACCATCGGCGTGCGCGAGCGGCTCGCGTTGAGGAGCCCGACCAGGCCGTTGGCGAGCCCGGCCGCGATGTGCAGGCTGACGAAGGCGGGCCGGCCGGTGGCGCGCGCGTACCCGTCGGCCATCGCGACCACGGAGGCCTCCTGGACCCCCAGGACGTACTGGAGGTCCGGGGCCGCGGTGACCGCCTCCACGAAGGGCAGTTCCGTCGTGCCCGGGTTGCCGAAGACGCGGGTGACGCCCTCGTCGCGCAGCACCTCCAGCATCGCGTCGACGGGCCTCACGAAACGCTGCCGTTCCGCCGGTCCGAGGACGCGCCGGCGCTGAACCGGTCCACCTTGTCGATGACGTCGGGGCTGTACAGCCGCAACGCCTGTTCGAGCGCGAACTCGGCGGCGTACGCGCGGAGCCGGTCCATCGGCTCCTCGGAGAGGTTGATCATGTGCCGGTTCGGTACGACGGCCGGGCTCGCGAGCCGGTCGACCGCCGCGTCCACACTCGCGTCCATCAGCTTGGGGTCGACCACCTCGTCACAGACCACGCCCGCATCGGGCTCGCCGGCCCACAGCTTCCGGCCTGACAGGATGACCTGCCGCGACAGCCGTCCGCCGGCGAGCGCGGTCAGCCGGAGGTTGGCCATGCCGGGCACGATGCCCTCCTGCGCCGCCGGAAGACTCACGTACGAGTCGGCCGCCGCGACGACGTGGTCGACCGCGAACAGCATCTGCATGCCGCCACCGATCGCGAAGGTGTCGACGGCGGCCACCCACGGCTTCTCGACCAGGGGCCGGGGCCAGGCGTCGTCGACCTGGACGCCGCGGATCAGCTTGTGGAGGTAGCCGAGTTCGCGGCGGAGCAGGAAGTCCACGAGGGATATCCGGCCCTGGTGCAGGTCGACCAGATTGATTCCGGCGCAGAAGACCCGGCGGCCCTGGTAGCGCGGGTGGGTCATCTTCCCGCCGCGCAGCACCCCGACCTTGACGCGGTCGTCGAGCAGGGCCAGGTCGACGGCGGTCTCCAGGTCGTCGACGAGCTGGTTGTCCTCGGCGTTGAGGAACCGGCCGTTGCACAGGGTGATGTGGGCCGCCCGGTCGATCAGTTCCAGCCGTACGGTTCCCAGGTCGAGGCTGCCCGTCCGGCTGAACTCCCCGAGCAGCGAACGGGCGCGCTGAGTGGGTCGCAGCATGGCCCGCATCAGATGCGGACCGGCCTGCGGCGACCGGAGCACCCAGTGGAAGAAGATGCCCTGGTCGATCTCCCGCCCTTCCTTGTCGGACTGACCGCACTCGCGTTCCGCCGCCATCTGGGCCTCGGTCGGGGTGAGGCCCGGGAATGCCTCGGCGGCGGCGAACACCAGCTCGGACAGCGAACGCTGCTCACGCAGGCCCCCGGTCAGCGCGAGGTAGACGCGCTCGACGTGCAGTTCCAGGAACGCGCTGCGCAGCCGACGCTGATCGGCGATCACCTCGGCAGCGAGCTGCTGCTGTCCGGCGTCCCGGCCGGGCTTGGCCGGGAGCTCCCCGAGCAGCTTCTCCGCTTCGGCCGTGTACGCCCGCAGGGCCTCGGCGTCGGTCAGCAGCGAGCCGCTGAGGACCGGTGCCGGGACGGACCACCGCTCCGCACCGGGGAGAGGACGTGCCGTCATGTTCTCGACTCCTTCCGTGTCGGTCATCAGGCGTTGCCGCCCGCGCCGAGGAACTCACCGCGGCTGCGGCGCAACGTGCGGTCGCACGCCGCGAGATGCTTGCCCAGCGCCTCCTCGAAGGCGGTCACTCCGGCCTCGATGATGAGCTGGCGCCGGATGGCCAGCTCGGACGGGTCCAGCCGGGCGAAGCGCTCCGCCAGCCTCGCGGCGACCGCGGCCGGATCCTTGGTCACCTGGTCGATCAGACCCGCTGCCAGCGCCCGCTGCTCGGACAGCTCGGCGCCGAACAGCATGAGCCGGCGGGCGTGCACACCACCGAGCTGGTTGGTGAGCCGGTGCAAGGCCATGCCCGACCACACGCCGTCGTTGCTCACCGGAACGGCGATCCGCGTCCCGGGCGCGCCGATGCGGTGGTCGGCGGTGAGGAGCACGTCGAGAGCGGGGCCGCTGCACACGCCTTCGATCGTCACGATCTTCGCGAACCAGCCCTGTTCGAGCCGGCGCAGGGCCTTCTCCCAGCGGCTCACCAGGTCGATGCCCACGGCGCCGGGCCAGTTCTCCGCCGGGCCGGTGCCGTGCAGCCGGATCACGGCACTCGTCCTGCCCTGCGCGTCCTCAAGGCGGTCGCAGAGGGCGTTGACGTCGGCGACCAGCAGGGGGCAGAGCGGGCGCGTGCTGTCGATCTCCAGGAGGGTGTCGGATGAGGGGGCCTGGGCGAGTTCCGTTATGGGCATGTCTGAGTCCTGATCGTCTGGTCCGACGGGGGGAGTTGGGTGCGGGCGTCGCCGTTCAGTACCGGACGAGCGCCGTTTCGATGGTCGAGCCGGGGCCCATGGTCATGAGGACGCCGTAGTCGCCGGGGCGCGTGGCGCCTTCCCGCAGCAGCTGCTCGTACGAGAACAGGAAGGAGCCGCTCGACAGGTTGCCGTAGTCACGCAGCACGTCGGTGGTGTGCCGCACGTCGTGCCGGGTGAGACCGAGGTTGACCGAGACCGAGTCGATGACCTTCTTGCCGCCGGAGTGCACGAGCCAGTGCGCGATGTCGCTGCGCCGCAGGCCGGTGCCCCTGAGGAGGTTCGCGATGACGCCCTCGGCGTGCGCGCCCACGACATAGGGGACGTCACGGTCGAGGTAGAAGCTGAACTTGCCCTGTTCGTCGTCCCAGTCGAAGCGCATCGCGTCGACCGCGTCGGGGACGATGCAGCTGGCGTACTTCAGCACCTGGGGGCCGGGGCGTTCCGTGTCGCGCGAGACCGCGATCGCCGCGGACCCGTCGCCGAAGAGGCTGTTGACGACGGAGGTGCGCATCGTGCCGTCGAAGACGTACGCGGCCGAACACACCTCTATGCACACCATCAGGGCGATCCTCCCCGGGTTGGCCGAGGCCCAGCCGGTGGTCGCGTTCAGGGCGTTGAGGCCCGCGTTGCACCCCATACCGACGATGTCGAGCCGGCCGCAGTCGGTGGGGATGCCCAGCTCGCGGATGAGGAGGGCGCTGAAGCCGGGGGTCAGCAGCCCCGTCGAGGTCACGCAGACCAGATAGCCGATGTCGCTGACCGCGGCGCCGATCCGCTTGAGGCAGGACTGCAGCGCACGGGCGCCCATCTCGGTGCCCCGGGCCTTGTGCTTGGCGAGCAGTTCGCCCTGGGTCTCCATGGTGGGCCGGCCGTCGCCGCCGTAGGGGGGAACGTTCAGGAAGCGCCGGTCGATCGCGCTGTTGAGGAATACCGAACGAATCCGATCGTCCTGGATCCCGTACAGGTCCAGGAGATCCTTCTGGGAATAGGAGGAATCCGGGGTCGAGGTGCCGACGCCCAATATGGTCGGCCCGCTTCGCGTGGCGGCCCAGGAGGTCGTTTCTGCACTGGGAATCATTCTGACTGCCCCTCGCTGATGTCGGTGGGAAATGCCCTCGATGCTCTGCGAAAGAGTCACGGAACGAGCCTAGTCGAGGAATTCATCGACGGAATACCCCTCCCGCTGTGAAGGGAGTCACCGGCCCCCCTAGGGGGAATAGGGGGAAGAATTGAAAAGGGCCTCGGTGAGTAAGGGTTCCGCCACCTCCGATTCGTTTTCCCCGGCGTCGAGGAGCACGGGAAGGTCCGTGCGGTTCTTCACGCGGAGCTTTCGGTAGACCTGCGTCAGATGCTGCTCGACCGTGCTGACGGTTATGCACAGCCGCTGCGCTATCTGCCGGTTGCTGTGGCCCTGCGCGGCCAGCCCTCCGACCCGGCGCTCGGCCGCGCTGAGCTCCGCCGCGAGATCGCCGCGAAGATGTGGTCCGCCGGAGGCGGCCCGGGACGACGACGTGCCCGCGAGTCCGGGCTGCAAGGACCGGGCGAGACGCTCCGCGTGGCACTCCTGCGCTGCCCGCCACGCCCGTCGCAGGGCCGGCCTGGCCCGCCGGGAATCGCCGTTGGCGGCGAACGCGCCGCCGAGATCGGCGAGGGCGTGGGCGAGCTCCAGCCGGTCGCCGGCCGCTTGCAGGGCGTCCACCGAGTCGTTGAGCAGCGAGGGCCGTTCGTGCGGTTCCAGGGTCGCGGCCAGTTGCCGCAGCGCCCGTCCCAGGGTGCGCTCGTCGTCCACCGGGAGACCGTCGAGCTGTTCCTCCAGGAGCACGCGCGCCTCGTCCCGGCGTTCGAGGCGTACGAGGGCCTGGGCGGCGTCGACCCGCCACGGCAGCTGCCGGGGACCGTCGTCCCACCACTCCGTCACGAGCCGGCCGCAGGTCCGGAAGTCGCTGAGGGCCGCGTAGGGCCTGCCGACCGCCAGGTGGTACTGCCCGCGCGCCCGCAGGTACCGCAGCCCGAAGGGCGTCTCCAGCAGCGCGCCCGGCGTCGGCATGTTGAGATAGCCGGCCGCATCCTCGTAACGCCCGGTCTCCACGGCGGTGATGAGCAGACAGGCGAGCGGCGCCCCCGCCAGGACCCCCCAGCTGCTCCGTGACGTCTCGTCCAGGGCCGCGGACGCGAACCAGCCGGCGGCAGCCAGGTCGCCCCGGAGCAGAGCGGCGTCGGCCCGTGCCGCCGTGAACAGGCGGCCCCAGCGCGGGCCCTCCCGTCCCGCGGCGTCCGCGAGCATCGGCAGGCACCACGGCGCCACGGTCGACAGCCGCTCGGGCCGGGCCAGCGCCAGCAGGCCCAGCGCGATCCGGGTGAGCGGCGCGTCGGTGTGCAGGCCCTGGCCGAGATGATCGCTCGACACCGCCACGTCCCCCCGTACGGCGGCGAGAGCGGTGGCGACCAGCGAAGCGGGTCCGTCGGCGCGCGGTTCCGGGCGCGGGGGCGGCACGGCGCCGGGGCCCGTCCGCCGGCGCTGGGCCGGGTAGCAGAGCTCCAGGCAGGCGCGCACGGCGTCGAGTTCCACGGCCTCCGGCCCGGACGCGGTGGCGGCGAGCCGGTCGAGCGCGGCGGCCGCCTCGTCCACGCGGCCGTGCCACAGCAGGTACTCGACGACCGCCACCGGCTGTCGACCGGTCAGCAGACCGCGCCGGGAAGCGTCCGTGAGCGCCCCGAGATGGCGGACGGCGCCCGCGGGGTCGACGCGCCACTCCGTCTCGGCGAGCACCGCGCGGCTCACGGCGCGCTGCTGCTCGTCGTCGGCGAGGGAGTGGGCCAGTTCGAGGCAGTCGAGGGCGAAGTCGATCTGGCCGCTGGCGGTCGCGCTGGCCGCGGACTCCCTCAGCACCGCCGCCGCCCATGGCTGCTCGGCCTCCCCGGCGGCGATCAGCTGGTGGGCGATCGACGTGGAGCGGCCCCCCTCCGCGTGCAGCAGCGCGGCGGCGCGCCGGTGCCAGGCGATGCGCGCGGGCGCCCCGAAGTCCCTCAGGACGGCGTCCTGGGCGGCGTGGTGCCGGTAGCGGCCCTGGTGCAGCAGCCCCGACTCGTCGAGCAGGTCGACGAGGGCGCGGGTCTCGATGGCGCCCACCCCGCTGAGCCGGGCGACGAGCTCCGGGCGGGTCGCCTCGCCGACCACGGCGACGGCCCTCGCCACGTCGAGCGCGTCCGGTTCGAGCCGGTGGAGGCAGCTGACGACCCGTTCGGCGAACCGGTCCCCGACCACGGGGCCGGTGGGCGGCTCCTTGCCCGCCGAGCGGGTGGACGCCTCCCAGTCCTCGGCCAGCGCCCGGACGAGGAGCGGGTTGCCGCCGGAGAGGGCGAACGCCGCCGGGGCGAGACTGTGGGCCACATGCGCGTCGAGGTCGTGGGCGAGGAGCGCCGCGACGCCGTCGTGCGTGAGAGGGGCGAGCCGGATCTGCGTGCAGTACGGGTGGCGCGACAGCTCGGTGCGGAAGTCCGGGTGCCGGATGCCGGAGCGGTCCTGGTCGCTCAGCAGCAGCATGATGCGCGACCGGCGCAGCCGCCGGGCGAGGAAGAGCAGACACTGCAAGGAGTCCATGTCCGCGTGGCAGACGTCGTCGACCTCGATGAGCAGGGGTTCCCCGGCGCTCATGTCGAGGAAGACCCGGGACATCTCCTCCAGCACCTGGGGGCCGACCTCGCCCTCCTCGCGGACTCCGCCGCGCATGACGGCCTCGGCCCGTCGCGCGTACGCCGGGTCGGCGCCGTGCATGAGCTGGCTGAGCAGACCGAAGGACAGGTGCCGCTCCACCGGTGAGGCGGCGGCGGCGAGGACGCGCACCCGGTCGCCCGCCACCTGTTCGGCGAGGGTGTGCAGCAGTTCCGTCTTGCCGACCGCCACCGGGCCGCGGAGTACGACGACGCTGCCGGTTCCGTGCAGGCACTCCTCCAGCAGTCCTGCGAGCTCGGCGAGTTGGCGCTCCCGCTCGACCAACACCATCCGTGTGCACCTCCTGGGGCCGTGACGGCTTCAGTCTGCGCGGGCTCGTCTGAAGGAGTGCTGGACGTTCTCTCCCCGTGGCCGGAGCGGAGCGCGGCAGGTCGCACACACGACGGACCGGCCGCGCGGGAGATCCCGTTCACGGCCGGTCGGATGGTCGGGGGTCGGATGGGGGGCGCCGCGGCGTGCGGCGGTGGCGGTGGCCGGTGCCTCAGCCGCGCTCCGCCGGAGCCGCCTCCCCGCGTCGTGCGTCGCGGGGGGCGTCCCCGCCCGCGCCCTGGCGGGGCGCCGGCCCCGGCATGGGGCTGGGGCTCTGGCGGGGGAGCAGGAACACGGCGACGAGCACCGCGAAGAGCAGCAGACCGCTGTTGCACGCGAACACCATGCCGTACCCGTGGGCGAGCCGCTGGTCCGCGGAGTCCGAAGCGGCCGCGTTAGCCGTCGCGGTGGCCGCGACCGTGCTCATGGCGGCCAGGCCGATGCTGCCGCCGAGCTGCCGTGCGCTGTTGAGCAGGCCCGACGCCATGCCGGCCTCGTGCGGTGCGACTCCCGCGGTCGCCGCGTTGGCGATCGGGACGAGGAGCGGCCCGATGCCGAAGCTGGTCACCAGGGACGGGCCCAGGACGTCGACCAGGAAGTTCCCGGTCGGCCGGATCTGGCTGAACCAGGCCATGCCGGCGGCGCCGATGATGCCGCCGACGATGAGCAGCTGCCGCGCCGAGTACCGGGCGAGCAGCTTCACCGCGTACAGCGACCCCACCACGAGGCCCAGGCAGAACGGCAGGAACGAGAGCCCTGCGCTGAGCGCGCCCATCCCGAGAACCTGCTGCAGGTAGAGGGAGACGAAGTAGAAGGAGGTGAAGATCGTGATGGAGACCATCATCATGTAGAGGTTCGAGCCGGACACGGACCGGTTGGTGAGCACCCGCAGCCGCAGCAGCGGCTCCTTGGCCCACGTGCCCTCGTACACGAAGAACCCGGCGAGCAGGACCGCCGCGACGGCGAGACTGCCGATCGTGGCCGCCGATCCCCAGGACTCGCTCTCGGTCCTCACCAGCGCGAAGACCAGCAGGGACGTCCCCAGGGTGGCCAGGACGGCGCCGACGACGTCGAGCCGGCGTGCCGTGTCGCCCGCGGTGGCCCTCGCCACGTGCCGGCGGGCGAGCCAGACACCGATGACCGCCATGGGGACGTTCACGAGCATGACCCAGCGCCAGTTGATGTACTCCGTGAGCAGACCGCCCACGACCACGCCGACGGCGGCACCTCCGGCCGTGACGGCGCTGTACACGCCGAGGGCCTTACCCCGCTGGGGGCCGGCCGGGAAACTCGTCGTCAGGACCGCGAGAGCGGCCGGGGCGATCAGAGCGGCGCCCACCCCCTGGACCGCGCGTGCGGCGATCAGCTGGCCCGGGGCCTGAGCGAGGCCGCCCAGGAGCGAGGTGATGCCGAAGAGCACGAGTCCGATCAGGAGCAGGGGCCTGCGGCCGAAGCGGTCGGCTGCCCGGCCTCCCAGGAGCAGTAGTCCGCCGAAGGTGAGCGTGTAGGCGTTGACCACCCAGGACAGTCCCGACTCGTCGAAGCCGAGTGCCGTGCGCATCGACGGCAGGGCGACGTTCACCACCGAGACGTCGAGCGAAACCATGAGTTGGGCCACGGAGACGGTCCACAGGACGCCGCCGGGGCTGACGGCCTGTTCCTCTCGTACAGAGTTTTTGTACATGTAAAAATAGTAGCCCGGGGGGTAGGCCTTGTCGAGCGAAAACCGTGCGCCCACGGCCTGTACGGGGGCCTTCAGGCAGGTCACTCCGGGACCGGGCGTGCGGCACCGAGCAACTGGGCCGTGAACGCCGCCGCGGGCTTCACGACCGCGCAGCAGCTCGCCGCCCAGGCGAGCGCCGCCCGGTGCTCCTCGGCGCTGAAGTCCGCGACCGCGTCGGCCGCCAGGAAGACCTCCAGGTTGTGGCTGAAGGCGTCCAGCGCCGTGGCGACGCAGCTCAGGTGCGCGTACAGGCCGCAGATCACGATCTGGTCCCGGCCCAGCGACCTCAGATGCCGCTCCAGGCCCGAGCCGAAGAAGGCGCTGTACCGCCACGCGGTCAGCACGGCACCGCTCGCATCCGGTGCGAGCTCGTGCGCGATGGCCGCGTCCTCCAGCGCGTCGTCCGGGCCCTTCCCCCAGAAGTCGGTGAGCAGACCGCGCTCGCCCGGCGCCTGGGTGCCCGGCTGCACCATGTGCACGACCGGTACCCGCAGGCGGCGACACGTCCTGAGAAGGTCCGAACAGGTGGCGAGCAGGGGATCGAGCGGCGAGGTGCCGCGTGCGTACGGCCGGAGGAAGAACCCCTGCATGTTCAGGACGACCAGGGCGGAGCGCCGGGCGTCCACGGTCCAGGTGGCCCTGTTCTCGACGAGCGGGTCCCCGCCGGGCATCGCATAGGGATCGATCACGAAGGCGTCCATGGTCCGCCGTTCCTCTCCGCCGCCGCCGTCAGGAGATGAAGTCGTACGACAGGAAGCCGTTCTCCGCGTCCTCCGCCCAGGACCCGTAGCGGCGCATGCCGTAGAGCAGGGGAATCGGCCGGCGCAGCGACGTGACGAGGGTGACGTGGGCCATGACCACGGCGTGGTCGCCGACGGCCTGTTCGGCGGTGACCACGCAGTCGGCGATCGTGTGCGCCGCCTCGATCAGATGCGGGCCGCCCTCGTTCGGGGCCGGAACCCACGGCACCTGGCCGAACCGGTCCGGGGCCCCCGAACCGAACAGCTCGGAGGTGGCGCGTGCGCGCTGGTGGAGCAGGTTCACCGAGAGCTCCCCGCTGTCCAGGACCGCGCGGAGGGTCGGGCTGCCGGCCCGCAGGCAGACGAGCAGCGTGGGCGGGTCGAGGGCGACGCTGCACAAGGAGGTGCAGGTCATCCCCCAGGGGGTGCCATCGGGGGCCAGCGCGGTGACGACCGAGACGCCCGTGGGGAATCCGGCCATCAGTCGGCGCAGGTCGGCTTGGTGCGGCTGGTGTGACATGGTCCTCACTCGCCTCGGTGACGGAGGTGCGAACAGGAGGGGCCGGACGGCCGCGCGGGCTCGTAAGGCTCGGCCACGGGGCCGTCCGGCGGGTGGGGGAGGGGTGGACCGGGCCGGTGAGCCGGCCGCGGGGGTCGGGCGGACCGGGATCAGTAGCCCGCGGAACCGGTCCCGGCCTCGGCCTCCTTGGCGAGCGCCATGCCGCGTGCGGCGTTGAGCATGCGCTTGCCGATCTCCGGCGGCGCCTGGGTGCGCGACCACTCCTCGGCCGCCTCCATCCGCTCCCGCGTCATGTTGAAGCAGCGGTTCTCGGGCAGTCCGAACTTGTCGGCGTGCGCGATGAAGTCCACTTCCTTGCGGATGTATTCGTGGATGCGCGCGGCCGCCGCGTCCGGTTCCAGCGTGCCGCCCTCGACGGCCTCGCACAGTTCACGGGTCAGTGTGCCCAGCCGGACGAAGGTCTCGCTGATGGGCAGCGGGGAACCCGGGTTCCCGGACCGCTCGGCCTCCAGGAAGACATCGGGGTCGCCGGTCTCGCTGAACCGGTAGTAGGCGTCCTCGACCATCATGTTGCCGCTCATCGTGCCGAGCATCCAGGTGCGGTTGACCGCGTTCCACAGCTCGTAGTGGCCGAAGCCGACGAACGAGCTGTAGACCAGGTCGTCGTGGAAGTCGAACAGCCCCTGCTGCAGCGCCTCCACGTGGGCGAACCGCTCCTTGGACCAGTCCCCGTCCCGGGAGGCCGCGATGAGCCGCCAGCCGAGTGCGTTGACGAGCTCCAGGGTGTTGGCCAGACCGCGGGAGTACAGGGCGTCGATGAATCCGGCCGCGTGGGACGTCAGGCAGTACCGGTCACCGACGACGGTCTTGGCGGAGTACTGGAGCCGGCCCGTGGACACCCAGGGGCGGACCGTCTTCGCCCCCTCGAACTGCCAGGCGATCTCGGGGAACCGTGCGAGGAAGTCCTGGAACTCCTGCTCCGGCGGGAGGTGGCCCTTCGGATACTTCCGCGGGTCCAGTGTCAGGCCCACGCTGCACAGCGGGTTGCGGGCCTTGTCGTGGTTGTCGAAGGGGATCACCCAGAGCCAGCCCCCGTCGAAGACGTGGTGCAGCGTGCCGTGATGCCACGGGCTCGGCTGGTCGTGGGGCCGCGCCGTGGGCGAGTCGTCGAACGGCTTCACGCCGATCATGTGCGTGAAGAGGCAGCGCGAGTGGGTCCGGGCGCGGGTCGGCGTCTCACGCAGGTCGAACTTCTCCGCGAGCGGCGAGCGGAACCCGCTGCCGTCCACTACGTAGGAGGCCCGGAACTCCTCACCGTGCTCCGTGCGCAGGACCGCACCCTCGTCCGGATCGATGTCGATCTCGGTGACCCGCGTCGAGAGCCGCGCCTCCGCGCCGTAGGTGAGCGCCACGTGGAACAGATGCGCGTCGACGTCCTGCCGGAACAGATGGGTCTCCGTGCGCAGGTCCATGGGGACGACGAGCTGATTGATCTCCTGCGGATTCTGCGGCTGCCCCTCGCGGTGGTAGACGAACCCGAAGTTCTGCTTCTGGCCGCAGTTGGGGGAGATCTCCTCGATGGTCCCCTTGTAGTTCGACAACGCCTTCAGCTCGGGCACGTCGTAACGCTTGGCGATGAGCCTCGCCATGCCCGAGGTGTACGGGATGGTCGACTCGCCGACCGCGAAGCGCGGGTGGGTGCCGGCGTCCAGGATGAGGGTCTTCACCCCGTTGCGGGCGAGCACCGCGCCCAGCATGCCCCCGGCCATGCCGCTGCCGAGGATCACCACGTCGTACCGGTCCGCCGCCGCGGAGGCGGAGTTCTTGTCCTGCACCAGTTCTTCCTTCCCTTGGGCGTTCGTTCCGGTCGGCTCAGTTCTCGACGGTGGCGGAGGGCCCGGGCTGCGGGATCAGGTCGTCGACGGAGATGTCCAGCGCGAGGTGCTTGCCGCGCATACCGGCGAGGAGGGTGACGAAGTCCTGCGCCGGCGCGTTCTTCTCCTCCGGGTCGATGACCGACTGGGCCAGCTTGTGGTAGTCGTCCTTCTTCAGCGACCGGTCGTAGAAGCGCTCCACGAAGGAACGGACCTCGTTGAAGAAGCTCAGATACGCGGTGGCGTAGCGCTTGAAGGCCGCCTCCTCGATCTCCGGGTGGAGCAGGACCTTGTCGATGACCCGCGACAGGATGCTGCCCGCCGTCGTCGCCAGCGCGACCCCGGTCGAGATCAGCGGGTCGACGAAGGCGGCCGCGTCACCGACCGCGGCCCAGCCCTTCCCGTAGATGGTCTGGTTCGTGTACGACCAGTCGCGGGCACTGCGAAAGCCGGCCGACTGGCGGGCGTCCCGCAGCATGTGCTTGAGCTTCGAGGTCTTCTCGACCTCGTCGCGGAACAGCTGCTCCAGGTTCTGGTCGGACTCGCCGGCGACCGTGCTCGGCGTCACGAAGCCGACGCTGACCGTCCCCTTGTCCAGCGGAATCCCCCAGAACCAGCCGTTCTCGATGCCCTCGATGAGGATGTTCGAGTACTGATCGCCGGGCAGCCGCTCGCAGTTGTCGAAGTACGTCCACACGGCGACGTTGCGGAGATTGTCGTGCCAGTGGATCTCCGAGTACTTGCGGGTGAGCACGCGGGCCTGGCCCGACGCGTCCACCACCATCCGGGAGCCGACCTCGTACGGCTCCTTGGACCCGCGCACGGTGAAGCGGACGCCCGTGACCCGGCCGTCCTCCTCGACGGGCTCCTTCACCGTCGCGTCCTCGACGACGTACGCGCCCAACTCCCGCGCCCGGTCGAGGATCACCGCGTCCAGGTCGGCGCGCCGGGTGTGGTAGGCGAAGGGGTAGTCGCCGCCGTCGACGAAGGAGAAGTCCCAGGCGGCCTCCTCGCTGCCCCAGACGAAAGTGCCGCCGTACTTGCGCTCGAAGCCACGCTGTTCGAGACGTTCCGTCAGCCCCATTTCCTCCATGGGGGCCATGACGACCGGAATAAGTGATTCGCCGACGTGATAACGCGGAAAACGCTCCCGGTCGAGAATCAGTACCCGGTGGCCGCGTTTTGCCAGAAGGCCGGCGGTGGTGGCACCGGCCGGCCCGCCACCGATGACGACGACATCGAATTCAGAGGGTATGCCAGTGAGAGTGGAGGGCATGCTCGACCTTCCCGATCCGAAACGTGCCACATCCCGTCGAGCGGGCATCCGCAGCACTGCGTTGGCTGGACTCAGTCAGGTTCGGCGAGACGTGCTGAATGCCTTCTGTACAGCATCTGGACAACTCCTTGTGGAATTCGGAAGGCGCACTGGATCAGGGCAATAAATAGGGGTTGCATTCCCTGAGACCGCCTTTCTAGTCTTCCTCGAAGTGTGCTCGCCGGTTGCGGCAGAGGGATGGGCAGGCTCAAGCAGGCAGGAGCGTACGAGTGACGCACGTCGAAGACATTCGGCCACTTTCCGAGGTACTGCGCGGGCATGCGCTCGACCGTCCGGACAAAGTCGCCTTCGCCGACGAGGAGCGCCAGGTCACCTATGCCCGGCTCGCCGAGCGCACGGGGCGGCTGGCCGGCCACCTGGCCGGGCTCGGGGCGGAACGCGGCGACCGGATCGTGATCCTGCTCGGCAACAGCGTGACGACCGTCGAGAGCTATCTCGCCGTCACCCGCGCCGCCGCCGTGGGCGTGCCGGTCAACCCCCGGTCATCGGACGCCGAACTGGCACACCAACTGGACGACAGCGGCGCCCGGTTCGTCATCACCGACGCCGCGCACACGGAGCAGGTCGAACGCATGCGGGCCACCCGGGCCGGCATGACCGTCGTCCTCGCGCACGGCAGCGCCTTCGGCAGTGACGTCCACGCCTTCGAGGAGCTCGCGGAGAGCGAGCCCGAGCAGGCGCCGCGGGACGACCTGGGCCTCGACGAGCCGGCCTGGATCCTCTACACCTCCGGCACCACCGGACCGGCCAAGGGCGTGGTCTCCCACCAGCGGGCGTGCTTGTGGTCGGTCCACTCCTCCTATCAGGGAGTCCTCGGACTCGCGCCGGACGACCGGGTGTTGTGGCCCCTTCCGCTGTTCCACAGCCTCGCACACATGCTCTGCGTCCTGGGCGTCACCACCACCGGGGCCACCGCGCGCATCCTCCCCGGCTTCGGCGTCGGCGACGTGCTCGACGCCCTGCACACCGGGTCGTTCACCCTGCTGGTCGGCGTCCCGTCGATGTACTTCCAGCTGGTCGAGGCGGTGGAGGAGGCCGAGGCGGCCGGCCGCACGGTCCCGAGGCCCCGGGTCTGCGTGGTCTCGGGTGCCGCGACGGGTGCGGCGCTCGCCTCGGCCGTCGAGCGCGTGCTCGGCGCACCGCTCGTGAACAGCTACGGCGCCACCGAGACCTGCGGCGCGATCACCCTCAGCCGTCCCGGCTCCCCGCGGCCGCCCGGCAGCTGCGGTACCCCGGTGCCCGGCACGACGCTGCGCCTGGCCGATCCGCGCACCGGCCTCGACGTACGCCCCGGCGACGAGGGCGAGGTCCTCGTCAGGAGCCCGAGCCTGCTGCTCGGCTACCACGGCCGGCCGGAGGAGACCGCGGCCGCGTTGCGCGACGGCTGGTACCACACCGGAGACCTGGCCCGGATCGACGCAGCCGGGTCCGTGACCATCACGGGCCGCGTCAAGGAGCTCGTCATCCGCGCCGGCGAGAACATTCACCCGGGCGAGATCGAGGAGGTCCTGCGGAGCGTCCCGGGCATCGAGGACGCGGCCGTGACCGGCCGTCCGGACGAGGAGCTCGGTGAAGTCCCCGTCGCCTACGTGGTCCCCGCGCCCGGGTCGTGGTCGCCGGCCGAGGCCCTGGCGGCGTGCCGGGACAAGCTCAGCTACTTCAAGGTACCGGCGGCACTCTACGAGGTCGCCGCGCTTCCGCTGACCGGCTCCGGCAAGGTCAGCCGCCGCCGGCTCGCCCAGGTGCCCGCCCGGCTGCGGGGCGTCGGCACGAGCCACCACGAGCACCTCTGGCGCGCGGCCTGGGTTCCGTGGGAGCCGGCCGGCCCGGACGGCGGCGCGGCGAGGGCGGACCACACGACCGCACGCTGGGCCGTGATCGGGCCCGGGGAACCCGCGTTCGCGCAGGCCCTGCGCCAGGCAGGCGGCACCACCGATGTCTTCCCGGACCTGGCGGCGGCGCACGCGGCCGGACCGTTCCACGGCTATCTGCTGACACCGGGCACGCCGGACGACCGCACCTCCGGCACCGGGCCGTCGGACCTCGCCCCGCCGTACGGTGCGATCGACGGGCCGCCCGCATGGCAGCGGGACGTCCCCTCCGACGGCCGGATCGTCGTCGTCACCCGGGGCGCCACGGCCGCCCGTCCCGAGGACCGGGTGGACCCCACCGCGGCGGCCGCCCGTGCACGGATGCTCGCCGATGGCGTCGGCCGGGCCGCCGTGGTCGACCTCGAACCGGGGGAGCCGGCCGGGGAGACGCACGTCGCCGCCTGGCGCACCATTCTGCAAGCCCTGCCGCAGGAGCCGGAGTTCGCCGTCCGCGCCGGGACGGTCCTCGTGCCGCGGCTCAGGCGCGCACGGGCGTCGGCCGCGGTCGCCGCCGGCGCGCCACGGGCCGGCGGCACGGCCCTCGTGACCGGCGCGAGCACGGCCCTCACCCGGATCGTCGCGGCTCACCTGGTGGTGGACGAGGGCGTCCGCGACATCACCGTGACGGACACCGACCCGGCCGCGGCCGCATCCCTGGCCGCCCGGCTGACGGAACTCGGCGCCACCGTGACCGTACGCACCGAACGGCCGGACACCGCCGAGGGCGCCGCCGCCCTGATCGCCGCCCTCGGCCCGGACCGCGCACCCGACACGATCGTCCACCCGGTGGCCACATCCGCCGACGCTTCGGCCGCCGAGCGGCTGGTCGCCCTCACCCGAGGAGCCGGGCGCACCACCGTCACGCTGCTGGGCACGCCCGACGGTCTCTTCGCCCGCTTCCCGGACTGCGCCTCCGCCCGGCCGGGCGCGGCCACCGCGGCGGCGGCCGCGGCCCGTGCCGCCGCCCTCGCCCACGACGCCGGCCACGTCACCTTCCTGGCCTTCGGGCCGGTCGCCGTGGACGGGGAGGTCTCCGACACCCCGCCGCCCGGCCTCGCCGCACTCACCCCGCGGGAGGCGGGCGACGCATTCGACGCCGCGCGGGCGGCGGGGGGCGGCCGGGCGCTCGTACTGCGCACCGACCCCTGGGCCGTACGGTCCCCGGAGGCCGCCCCGCTCCGCAGACTGCTCCACACGCCCGCCGACGACCCCGCCGGCACAGACCACGAAGGGCTCCGGCAGCGGGTCGGCGGCCTGCCCCACCGGGCGCGACAGCGGGCGCTCACCGAGCTCGTACGGGCCGAGGCGGCGCACGTCCTCGGCCTCGACGAGCCTCAGCGCATCGAGGCCGACCGTGCCCTGACCCACCTCGGGCTCACCTCGCTCACCGCCGTCGCCCTGCGCGACCGGCTGGCCGCCCGTACCGGTCTGCGGCTGTCCGTGACCCTGGCCTTCGACCATCCGACGGCCGGGGCGCTGGCCGCGGCCCTGGACCGCGAGCTCTTCGGCCGCCGACCGGACGAGGACTCCGGCCCGGCCCCCACGCGCGCCGACGACGACCCCGTCGTCATCATCGGGATGGGCTGCCGCTACCCGGGCGGCGTCGCCTCCCCCGAGGACCTGTGGCGGCTCGTGGCCGAGGGCCGCGACGCGATCGGCCCGTTCCCCACCGACCGCGGCTGGGACCTGGAGCGGCTGCTGTCCGGCGACGGCAAGGAGCCCGGAACCTCGGCGACCGGCAAGGGAGGATTCCTCGACGCGCCCGGCGACTTCGACGCCGCGTTCTTCGGCATCAGCCCCCGCGAGGCCCTCGCCATGGACCCGCAGCAGCGACTGCTCCTGGAGGTCGGCTGGGAGGCGGTGGAGCGCTCCGGCATCGATCCGACCGCCCTGCGGCAGACCGACACCGGCGTGTACATGGGGCTGATGTTCCACGACTACGCCAAGAACCCCGGCCCCCTCCCCGAGGACCTGGAACGACTCCTCGGCACGGGCACCGCGGGCAGTGTCGCCTCCGGGCGCCTCGCCTACACGCTGGGCCTCCACGGCCCCGCCCTCACGGTCGACACCGCCTGCTCCTCCTCGCTCGTCGCCCTGCACCTGGCCGCGCAGGCACTGCACCGCGGCGACTGCTCGCTCGCGCTGGCCGGTGGTGTGGCGGTGATGGCCACCCCTGCCACCTTCGTGGAGTTCAGCCGGCAGCACGGCCTGGCACCGGACGGCCGGTGCAAGCCCTTCGGCGCGGATGCCGACGGCACCGGCTGGTCCGAGGGCGTCGGCGTCGTCGTCCTGGAACGGCTCTCCGACGCACGACGCAACGGCCATCCCGTCCTCGCCGTGATCCGTGGCAGCGCGGTCAACCAGGACGGCTCCAGCAACGGCCTCACCGCGCCCAGCGGGCCGGCACAGCAGCAGGTCATCCGCCGGGCCCTTGCCGACGCGGGCCTGGCCCCCGACGACATCGACGCCGTCGAGGCCCACGGCACCGGTACCGTGCTCGGCGATCCGATCGAGGCCAACGCCCTCCTCGCGACCTACGGACGCGGCCGGGACCCGAAGAACCCGCTGCTCGTAGGCTCGTTCAAATCCAACATCGGCCACGCCCAGTCAGCGGCCGGCGTCGGCGCCGTCATCAAGATGGTGCAGGCGATCCGGCACGGCGAACTGCCCCGCACCCTGCATGCCGACCGGCCGACCCCTGCCGTCGACTGGGCCTCGGGCGCGGTCGGCCTGCTCCAGGAGCACACCGTCTGGCCCGGGACGGCGGACCGCCGACGTGCCGCCGTGTCCTCGTTCGGGGTGAGCGGCACCAACGCCCACCTCATCCTGGAACAGGCCCCGGAAACACCGCCCGCCCCCGATCCGGCCGGAACGCCCGGCACCGTGCCGGTCGTACTGTCCGCCCGCACCGGGCCGGCGCTGCGCCACCAGGCCGGACTCCTGCTCGACCTGGTCCGGACCGAATCGGACGTCCGCGTCCCCGACCTCGCGGCCGCCCTGGCCACCACCCGTACGGCATTCCCGCGGCGCGCCGCGTTCGTCGTGGACGGCGCGGCGGAACTGGAGCGCCACCTGGCGGCCGTCGCCGCCGGCGAGGATCGCGGAGTCGCACCGGACGGGGCCCGCGGCGAGCCGTCCCTGGCCCTCGGATTCACCGGGCAGGGCAGTCAACGACCGGGCATGGGAAAGGAGTTGTACGACTCCTATCCCGTCTTCGCCGCCGCGCTCGACGCGGCCTGCGCCGCGCTCGACCCGCACCTGGACCGTGCGCTGCGCGACGTCATGTGGGCCCCCGGGGACACCCCCGGGGCCGCGCTCCTCGACCGCACCGACTTCACCCAGGTCGCGCTGTTCGCCCTGGAGACCGCGCTCTTCCGGCTCGTCGAGTCGTGGGGTGTGGTTCCCGATCTCGTCATGGGCCATTCCGTCGGGGCGCTGGCCGCCGCGCACGCGGCCGGGGTGCTGTCCCTCCAGGACGCGGCGTCGCTCGTCGCCTCGCGCGGCCGGCTGATGGCCGCGCTGCCCTCCACAGGCGCCATGGCGGCGATCGAGGCGACCGACGACGAGGCCCGAGACACGTGCGCCACCGTCGGCGGGGCGGGCGCCGAGGCCGTGGCCGTCGCCGCCGTCAACGGTCCGCGCTCGGTCGTGGTGTCCGGCACCCGAGAGGCGGTACGAGCCGTCGGTGAGGCGTTCCGGTCACGGCAGCGGCGGGTCACCGGACTCCGGGTCAGTCATGCCTTCCACTCGCCGCTGATCGAACCCATGCTGGAGGAATTCCGGGCGGTGGCGAAGCAGGCGGTCTACCGGCCGCCGGTGATCCCGATGATCTCCGACCTGACCGGGCGGCTCGCGGAGACGTCCCAACTCTGCTCGCCCGACTACTGGGTGCGCCATGTGCGCGGGACCGTCCGCTTCGCGGACGCGGTGACCGCCCTCCCGTCCCAGGGGGTCACCGCCTTCCTCGAACTCGGGCCCGACCGGCTGCTCACCGGGATGGTGCGCGACAGCCTGCCCGGCGGCGAACTGGACCTGTGCGGCGGACTGCGCCGCGGCCGGTCCGAAGCGCGTTCCCTGCTCGACGCGGTGGCGCGGGCCCATACGCACGGCGTTCCCGTGGACTGGCCGGCGTTCTTCGCCGGGCGCCCCGCACGCCCGGTCGACCTGCCCGTCTACCCGTTCGAGCACCGGCGTTACTGGCTCGCCTCCGTTCCGGCGGGGACCACCGCGGAGCAGACGCGGGCAAGCGCGCAGGCCCGGGCCCCGGAACCGCCGCCCGCGCGGGACGACCCCTCGGCCGTGGAACGGCTCCGCGCCGAACTGGCACGCCTCTCCGACGAGCTGAGGGAGAGGAAGCTGACCGATCTCGTCCGCAAGGAGGTCGCCGAGGTGGCAGGCTTCGACGGTCCCCATGAGTTCGAGGCGCACAGCAGCATGACCGAACTCGGGCTCGACTCCGTCTCCGTCGTCGACCTGAGCGATCGCCTCGGCAAGCGGACCGGGCTCGGACTGCCCGCCTCCCTGGCCTTCGACCACCCGACATCGACGGCCATCGCACGCCACGTGCTCGCCGCACTCCACGCCTCCGGCCTCGCCCGGGACGGTGAGGCCGCCCGGGCACCGGAAGGCACGGTCTTCGGGGAACTGGCCCGGTTCGAGGCGTCCGTCGAACGCGACCGTCCCGACGCCGCCACCCGGGACCGGCTCGTGGAGCGGCTGCGCGCCCTGACCACGCACCTCGTGGAGGGCCCGGCGGGGTCCCCCGGGAGCGCGGACGACGGGGCGCCCGGCGAGCGGATCCTCCAGGCCACGACGGTCGACCAGCTCTTCGACCTCATCGACGACGAACTGAAGGGACTGTGACGTGACGGGCAACGAGGAGAAGCTGGTCGACTACCTCAAGAAGGTCACCGCCGAGTTGCAGGAGACCCGTCGGAAGCTCCGCAACGCCACCGCGGCGAGTCGCGAGCCGATCGCCATCGTGGGCATGGCCTGCCACTATCCCGGCGGCATACGGTCCCCCGAGGATCTGTGGCGGCTGGTCCTGGAGGAGCGGGACGCCATCTCCGGATTCCCGTCGAACCGGGGCTGGGACCTGGAGGGCATCTACGACCCGGACCCCGACCGGCCGGGGACCTGCAACGCCCGTGAGGGTGGCTTCCTGCACGATGCCGGTCTCTTCGACGCGCAGTTCTTCGGAGTCTCGCCCCGTGAGGCGCAGGCGATGGACCCGCAGCAGCGGCTGCTCCTGGAGGCCGCCTGGGAGGCGTTCGAGCGCGCCGGGATCGACCCGGCCTCACTGCGCGGCAGCGACACGGGCGTGTTCGCCGGGGTCGTCCACCACGACTACGCGACCGCGGCGGTGCCGGACGCTCTGGAGCCCTATCTGGTCACCGGCCTGTCCGGCGGGGTGGCCTCGGGCCGCATCGCGTACACCTTCGGCTTCGAGGGGCCGGCGGTGACCGTGGACACCGCGTGCTCGTCCTCGTTGGTCGCCCTGCACCAGGCGGCGCAGGCGCTGCGCTCCGGGGAGTGCGGGCTCGCGCTGGCGGGCGGCGTCACGGTCATGGCGACACCGCGCGCGTTCCTCTCCTTCAGCCGGCAGCGCGGCCTGTCGCCCGATGGCCGGTGCCGCGCGTTCGGGGCCGGGGCCGACGGCACGGGATGGGCCGAGGGGGTGGGCATGCTGCTCGTCGAGCGGTTGTCGGACGCCCGGCGGAACGGCCACCCGGTGCTCGCGGTCCTGCGGGGGTCCGCGGTGAACCAGGACGGCGCCTCCAACGGACTCTCGGCGCCCAACGGCCCGTCCCAGCAGCGGGTGATCCGCAAGGCCCTGGCCCATGCGGGGCTCTCCGCCCGGGACGTCGACGCCGTCGAGGGCCATGGCACCGGCACCAGGCTCGGGGATCCGATCGAGGCCCAGGCGCTGCTGGCCACGTACGGCCTGGAACACGACGCCGACCTGCCCCTCTACCTGGGGTCGATGAAGTCCAATGTGGGTCACACGCAGGCCGCGGCCGGAGTCGGCGGAGTGATCAAGATGGTCGAGGCGATGCGGCACGGGATCCTCCCCAGGACCCTGCATGCGGACGAGGCCACCCCGCATGTCGACTGGTCGGCGGGAGCGGTCGAGCTCCTGACGAGCCGGCGCGACTGGCCGGAGACGGGCCGGCCCCGCCGGGCGGCGGTCTCCTCCTTCGGGATCAGTGGCACCAACGCCCACGTCATACTGGAAGCGGCGCCGGCACCGGACGCGCAGACGCCGCCGGACGCCGCAACAGAAGGCCCGGCGGTGGAATCCTCCGTACCTGCGCCGGTGCCGTGGCCGCTGTCCGGGCTCACCGCCGGAGCGCTGCGGGAACAGATCACGCGGCTGCGGGCCTCCCTCGGCGAGGCCCCGGCCGACCCCCGGGACGTGGGCTTCACGCTCGCGCGGCGCGCGGTCTTCCGGCACCGCGCGGTGCTTCTCCGGAGCGCCGCGGGCATCCGCGAGATCACCGGCGTGGCGCGGCCTGGCGGCACGGCCCTGCTGTTCCCCGGCCAGGGCAGCCAACGGCTCGGCATGGGCCGGGAACTGTACGACGCCCATCCCGTCTTCGGGGAATCGTTCGACGCCATTGCGGAGCACACCGGGCTGCCCTTGAAGGACGTGGTCTTCGGCCCTGTACGGGACGGAGCCCTCGACCGTACGCGCTACGCGCAGGTGGCCCTGTTCGCCGTGGAGGTGTCGCTGTACCGGCTGATACGTGATCTGGGTGTCGAGGTCCACGCCGTCGTCGGCCACTCGGTGGGCGAGGTGGCCGCGGCCCATGCGGCCGGCGTGATGTCCCTGGAGGACGCGTGCCGACTGGTGGAGGCACGCGGCCGGCTGATGGAGGCGCTCCCGGAGGGGGGCGCGATGGCGGCGGCCGAGGTGTCCGAGAACGAGGCGATGGCGGCCCTGGCCGGACTGGAGGACCGGGTGGCGCTGGCCGCCGTCAACGGCCCCACCTCCGTCGTCCTGTCCGGCGAGGAGGCCGAGGTCCGCAAGCTCATCGACGGCTGGCGCGAACGAGGCGTGCGCACGCACTGGCTGACGGTCAGTCATGCGTTTCACTCACCGCTGATGGACCCGATGCTGGCGGAGTTCCGCCGGGTCGTGGCAGGCATCGAACTGCGTGAACCCGTGGCGGCGGGTCTGCCCGCCGAGGTGGTGGACCCCGAGTACTGGGTGCGGCACGTGCGCCGGCCCGTGCGCTTCGCCGACGCCGTGGCCCAGGCCCGCGAGTCCGGGGCCGTGCGCTGGCTGGAGGTCGGGCCGGGGGGCGTCCTGGCCGCCCTGGCACAGCGGATCGTGCCCGAGGACGAGGGGCAGGTCTTCGCGGCGGCCCTGCGCGCGGACCGCCCGGAGACCGAGTCGCTCGTGACAGCCCTGGCCCAGACGCATGTCGACGGCGGGACGGTCGACTGGAGCCGGCTGATGCCCGGCCCCGGCACGCTGGTGAACCTTCCGACCTACCCCTTCCAGTACCAGCACTTCTGGGTCGAGGACCACGTGTCGACGACGACCTCCCCGTCGCCGTCGCCGTCGCCGTCCACGGGCCGTCGGGCCACCGCCCCCGACGAAGAGGCCGTCGGGGACGCCGGCGCAGGAGCGGGCGCGGAGGACGGGGCGGCGGGATCTCCGGCCGGGCTGACCGGCGCCGAGCGACTGGCCGCCCTGGTGGAGCTCGTACGGAACGAGGCCTCGGACGCCCTCGGTCACACCGGTACGACGATCACGGCGGGCATGACCCGCCAGGAGCTCGGCTTCGACTCGCTGACCTCGATCGAGCTGAGCAACCGGCTCAGCCGCGCCCTAGGGCTGCGACTGCCCGCCACGCTGGTCCTGGACCACGAGGACCTGGCCTCCGTCGCGGCCTTCATCGACGCCCGCCTGGAGGACGCCTCCGCCGGACGGCGCGCGGACGACGCCGGGTCCGGGGTGGAGCGCACCGGGCTGCTCACCGAGCTGTTCCGGGAAGCGGTCGCGGCCGGGCGGATCGAGGACGCGGCGGAGCTGGCCGATGCCGCCGCGCGGATGCGCAGGAGGTTCACCGACCCCGCGGACCCCGCCGTCCGGCGCGTCCCGGTCCGGCTCGGGCGACGGGCGGCCCGTCCCACGGTCGTCTGCCTGCCCTCCTTCAGCGCGATAGCGGGCGTCCACGTGTACGCCCGCTTCGCCGACGGGTTCAGCGACGCGTGGAAGGTGGCGGCGCTGGCCCATCCGGGGTTCTCGCCGGGCGAGCCGCTGCCCGAGTCGGTCGAAGTCCTGGCCCAGCTGCACGCCCGGACGGTCCATGAGCTGGCGCAGGGCGCCCCGCTCCTGCTGGTCGGCCGCTCCGCGGGAGGCTGGGTGGCCCATGAGGTGGCGGCCGCCCTGGAGCGGATGGGCGAGAAGCCCGTCGGCGTCGTGCTGCTCGACACCCCGGCAGGCGGGGAGGACCCGCGGGGGCACGGGGTGATGGTCGGCGGCATGCTGGAGCGCGACAGCCGGCTCGTCACGGTCGACGACTACCGGCTGACCGCGATGGCGGCCTACGCGCGTCTCTTCGGCGGCTGGAGGCCCGAGCCGATCGCGGCCCCCACTCTGCTGGTGCACGCCGCCACCCCGTACGGGCCCGACGCACGGCGGATCGCCTCCTGGCATCACCCGCACGAGGCCGCCGAGGTGACGGGCGATCACTTCACGATGCTGGAGGAGCACTCCACGACCACGGCCGAGGCGGTGGAGAGGTGGGCGAGCCCGCTGGTGTGACCCGGCGACTGCCGTGGTCCCGCAGCGCGGACATCCCCCGTATCAGTGCCCGGCCGACGAATGAGGAATGACGGATGCTCGACGCCTTGCAGTGCGTCCGCTACGAGAAGCGCGACCACGTCGCGTACATCACCCTGGACCGTCCGCACGTGCTCAACGCCATGGACCTGCGGACGCATGCCGAACTGGCCGAGGTCTGGGACGATTTCGAGAAGGACGACGCCCTCTGGGTGGGCGTGCTCACCGGAGCCGGCGACCGGTCCTTCTCCGTGGGGCAGGACCTCAAGGAGCTGGTCCGCCGGGTCGAGGAGGGCACCGCCACCTCGACCTTCGGCAGCCGGGACAAGCCGGGCTGGCCCCGGCTCACCGAGCGGTTCTCCCTGTTCAAACCACTGATCGCCCGGGTGAACGGCTACGCCTTCGGCGGCGGCTTCGAACTGGCCCTGGCCTGCGACATCGTGATCGCCGCGGAACACGCCGAGTTCGCGCTGACCGAGGCGAGACTGGGCCTGGTCGCGGGCGCCGGGGGCGTGTTCCGGCTGACCCGGCAGGCGCCTTACCGCGCGGCCATGGGGTATCTGCTGACCGGCCGCCGCATGACCGCTGCGCGCGCGTACGAGCTGGGCCTGGTCAACGAGGTGGTGCCGGCCGACGGTCTCGACGCCTGTCTGAACGGCTGGCTGGAGGACGTCCTCAGCTGCGCTCCGCTGTCCCTGCGGGCCGCCAAGGAGGCCGCGGCGGTCTCGGCCACGATGCCGCTGCACCGGGCGTTCGCCACCCGGTACGCGTGGGAGGAGCGGCGCATGCACAGCCGGGACGCCCTGGAGGGCCCGCGCGCCTTTGTCGAGAAGCGCACCCCGAAGTGGACCGGACGCTGACCGGACCGTAGGAAATGCCCCCCCCCCGCGCGACGAAAGGTTACCCATGTCCCTCGACTCCCTGCCGGACGCCGGCCGGACGCCCGCGGCGCGACTGAGCGTCCAGGAGTTCATCGACTCGGCCCCCGTAGGGGCGCGACAGCGGCTGGTCGCCCTCATCGGCCTCGTGGTGATGGTCGCGGAAGGCCTCGACATCACCATCGCGAGCTTCGTGTACCCCCACGTCATGCACGACTGGGGAACGCCGATCGGTGTGGTGACCACCATCGTGACCACCGGCGTGCTGAGTATGGCGATCGGCGGCGTGGTGGCCGGACCGCTGGCCGACAGGTACGGGCGCAAGGGCGTGACCACAGCCGGAGTCCTCGTCTTCGGCGCGGCCACGGCGGCGATGGCGCTCGCCACCGGCATCGGCCTCTTCGCGCTCCTGCGCGTCGTGGCGTGCCTCGGACTCGGCGCCGTGGCCCCCGGCGTCATGGCGATCGTCGCCGACGCGACACCGGCGCGCTGCCGGGCTTCGGTCGTCGCCCTCGCCTTCTCCGGCATCGCGGCGGGAACGGTCGCGGGCGGGTTCCTCGCATCGGCGGTCATCCCCGGCCACGGCTGGCAGCTCCTGCTGGCCCTCTGCGGCCTGGCACCCCTCCTGCTCGTCCCCCTCGTGGTGACCTGCGTCCCGGAATCGGTGAGCGTTCTCGTCGCGCGTGGCCGCCCGGTCGAGGACATCCACACGAGTCTCGCGCTGCTGGTGCCGGGCAGGGACATGTCCCACGTCGACCTGACGCGGGTCCGGCACGAGGAGCGGGAGCCGGAGCAGCTCAGGGAGATCGTGCTGTCGCGCTCCTACACGCGGATCACGCTGCTCATCTGGGTCTGCTACTTCGCCCTGCTGGGCGTCGTCTACCTGCTCCTCAACTACCTGCCGCTCATGACCGCGCGAGCCGGACTGACCGCGGCGCGCACCGGGGCCGTCGTGGCCCTGTTCGGTGTGGGCACCCTGTGCGGACAGCTGCTCGCGTCGTTCGGCCTGCGACGGTACGACCGCTTCCGCTTCCTCGCGCTCGCCGCGGCGCTGAGCGCGGTCGCCGTCTGCGCCGCCGCGGCCGCGGGGACCGGGCATGCCCGGATGTACGCCCTCGTCTTCGCCCTCGGTGTGTTCCTGGGCGGCTCCATGGGCTCGCTCCAGGCCGTCGGGGCGCTGGCCTATCCGGCGGCGCTGCGGGCCACCGGCATGGGCTGGATGACCGGCGTCGGCCGCGTCGGCACGCTCGCCAGCGGTCTGCTGGGCGGCATGCTGATCGGCGCGGGATGGGGCATCTCGGGCATTCTCTACGCGCTCAGCGCCCCACTGGCTCTCACCGCCGTGGCCGCGCTGCTGCTCCACGACGGGGAAGGCCGGCGTCCCTGATTCCCGGGAGCCGCATCCGGCCCGGGCACGCGCGCCGGGCAGGCCCGCCGGCATCGGCGCCGGGCCTGCCGGGACGTGTCACGCGTACGGGTAGAACCCCGACCCCGACTTCCGGCCCAGCCGGCCCGCGTCCACCATCCGCTGGAGCAGCGGGGGAGCGGCGTACAGGGGCTCCTTGTACTCGGCGTACATGGAGTCGGCGACCGAGGCGACCGTGTCCAGGCCGATGAGGTCCGCGAGCTTGAGCGGGCCCATGGGGTGGGCGCAGCCCATCTCCATGCCGTTGTCGATGTCCTCGCGGCTGGCGATGCCCGACTCGAACATCCGGATCGCCGAGAGGAGGTACGGGATCAGCAGCGCGTTGACGACGAAGCCGGAGCGGTCCTGGGCGCGGATCGGGTGCTTGCCCAGTATGTCCTGGACCACGGCCTCCGAGCGCTTGATCGTCTCGTCCGAGGTGGTCAGCGCGGGGATCAGCTCCACGAGCCGCTGCACCGGCGCCGGGTTGAAGAAGTGGATGCCGATGACCTGGTCCGGGCGGGAGGTCGCGACGGCCAGCTTCACCAGCGGGATCGAGGAGGTGTTGGAGGCCAGGATCGCGTCCGGGCGGGTCACCACCTGGTCGAGCACCTGGAAGATCTCGGTCTTGACCTGCTCGTTCTCCACGACGGCCTCGATGACCAGGTCGCGGTCGGCGAACTCGCCGAGGTCCGTGGTGAAGCTGAGCCGGGCCAGGGTCTCGTCGCGCTCCTCCGCCGTGATCTTGCCGCGCTCGGCGGCCTTCGACAGGGAGTTGTGGAGCCGGGTCCGGCCGATCTCCAGCGCCTCGCCGGTCGTCTCGGCCACCTTGACGTCGAGGCCGCTGCGCGCGCACACCTCCGCGATGCCCGCGCCCATCTGGCCGCAGCCCACCACTCCGACGCGTGCAATGTCGGCCATAGAGTCCGTCACCTCGTGCCTTTCGCTGTTCCCGTTCGGCGGCTTCCGTCTGGTTCCGGGCTCCACCACGACTCCCCGACGTTACTCCGCGCCTTACCAGGGATAGCAGGCCGGGGCGTGCATGCTCGGCTCTGGACACCCCCTGTGCCCGGATTGCGAGGATACGGCGGGGCTCGGACGTGTACGCAGAGAGAGCGGGTACGACGCGATGCGAGGAATGGCCCGGAGAGGGTTCGTGACGGGTGCGGCCGGGGCGGTCGCCGGGGTGGCGGGAGCGGCGGCGGTGGCCGGTGACGCGGTCGCCCGGCCCGGGCGGGCGCGGCCCCTGCCCGGTCCGGCCGCCGGACACGATGTGGTGCGCCGCGAGCTGCGCGGCATGTGGGTGGCGACCGTTGCCAACACGGACTGGCCGTCGAAGCCGGGTCTGTCCGCCGCCGCGCAGCGGGACGAGCTGGCCGCCGTCCTCGACCGGGCCGTGGCGCGGAAGCTGAACGCGGTGATCCTCCAGGTCCGCCCGACCGCCGACGCGCTGTGGCCGTCGGCGTACGAGCCGTGGGCAGAGTGCCTGACCGGGACGCAGGGCAAGGACCCCGGCTGGGACCCGCTCGGCACCGCCGTGCGGGAGGCGCACGACCGGGGCCTGGAGCTGCACGCCTGGTTCAACCCGTACCGGGTCGCCAACCACACCGACCCGTCCCGCCTGGCCGCCTCCCACCCCGCGCGCCGCAATCCCGGCTGGGTGCTCCCGTACGGCGGCAAGCTCTACTACGACCCGGGCCTGCCCGAGGTCCGCGCCTTCGTCCAGGACGCGATGCTCGACGCGGTCCGCCGCTACGACATCGACGCCGTGCACTGGGACGACTACTTCTACCCGTACCCGGTGGCCGGCCAGAGCTTCGCGGACGGGGCCGCCTACGAGAAGTACGGCGCCGGTTTTCCCGACCGGGCGGCCTGGCGCCGCGACAACACGGACCGGCTGGTGCGCGAGATGTCCGAGCGCGTCAGGGCGCTGAAGCCCGGCGTCCGCTTCGGGATCAGCCCGTTCGGCGTCTGGCGCAACGCGGACACGGACCCGGCGGGCTCACCGACGAGGGCGGGGGTGCAGACGTACGACGACCTGTACGCCGACACGCGCGGCTGGATCCAGAAGGGCTGGCTGGACTACGTCGTCCCGCAGCTGTACTGGCACATCGGCAACGCCGCCGCGGACTACGCCGAGCTCGTGCCGTGGTGGTCCGACACCGTACGGGGGACGGGCGTCGACCTCTTCATCGGCGAGGCGCTGTACAAGTGCGGCGACCCGGCCCAGCCCGCCGCCTGGCAGGACCCGGCGGAGCTGACCCGCCACATCGGCCTGGCGGCCGGGCACGACCAGGTCCGCGGCCACGCGTACTTCTCGGCGAAGAGCGTGGCGGCGGACCGGATCGGCGCGATGGACCGGGTGGTCGCCGACCACTACCGGAGCCGCGCGAGGCCGCCGCGCTGAGGGTTATGTGATGTCCGCGTCCCGGCCCGCCGTGCACCCGGTGTGCTGGACGACGGTGTCGGGGCCCGGTGCGAGCAGATGTTCGTGTCCGTCGCCGAAGCGGACGCGGTACGGGGGAGTGCCCCGGTCTCCGAGCACTTCCACGATCTCCGCGACCCGGTCGTGTTGGCCCACGGTCCTGCCGTGCGTCAGCAGCCGGTCGCCCTTGTGTGCCTCCATCGGGAGTGACCTCCTCGCGGGGTGGCGTTGCGTGCCGTGCTGCTGACCAGTCTAGGACCGGGTGCGTGCCGCGCGCTGGGTGAGCGCGATGCAGACCAGGACCGCGACGGCCGCCACCGGGGCCGCCGCCGAGACCTCCTCGTCGAGCAGGAAGAACGACCAGAACAGGGTGAGCAGCGGCTGGGCGAGCTGGAGCTGGCTGGCCCGGGCCACCCCGATCTCCGCCATGCCCCGGTACCAGACGTACAGCCCGAGGAAGGTGGAGCCGGCTGCCACCCAGACCAGGCCGACGACCCCGTGCACGCTCAGCCGCACCGGTTCGTACGCCAGCGCGACGGCCGCGCCCGCGAGGTTGAGCGGCAGCGTGAGGATCAGCGCCCAGCCGGTCACCTGCCAGCCCGGCATCGCCTTCGCCAGCCTGCCGCCCTCCGTGTACCCGGCCGCGCACACCAGCAGCGCACCGAACAGGAAGAGGTCCCCGGCCGACAGCGCCCCGCCGCTCTGCGCCACGGTGAAGGCGATCACCACGGCCGCCCCGGCCACCGCGGCCGCCCAGAAGGCGCGGGGCGGACGGGTCCCGGTCCGCAGCGAGGAGAAGACCGCCGTGGTGAGCGGAAGCAGCCCCACGACCACCGCGGCGTGCGAGGTCGTGGACGTCCGCAGCGCCAGCGTCGTCAGCAGCGGGAAGCCGACCACCACCCCGCCGGCCACGACGGCCAGCCCCGCCCAGTGCTCCCGGGCCGGCACCCGGACCCGGCCCGCGAGCAGGAAGCCGCCGGCCAGCGCGGCGGCCAGCAGGCTGCGCAGCGCGACCAGGGACCAGGGGCCGAAGCTCTCCAGGCCCCAGGCGGTGGAGGGGAAGGTCAGCGAGAACGTCACCACGCCCAGCAGCGCGAGCAGCGTTCCCCGCCGGGCCGGGGCGGACGGGAGCGGGCGGAGGCCGGCGGGGGCGACCGCTTTCGTGTTCGGCTCAGTAGCGCTACTCTCTGCTCTCATGCATGAGCGTAGCAGTGTGGCGGAACTGGTGAAAGCCCTGCGGTCCGAGCTCGACCGCTACTCGCCGGGGGAGAAGCTGCCGTCGAGCCGGGCTCTGGTGGAGCGCTTCCGGGCCGGCCCCGTGACCGTGTCGCGGGCCGTCGCCCAGCTCGCCGCCGAAGGGCTCGTCGTGACCCGCCCCGGTTCCGGCGCCTACCGGGCGCACCCCTCCGCCCGGCCGGTGCCCCCGGCCGGGGACACCTCCTGGCAGGAGGTCTCGCTCAGCGGCGACGGCGCCCCCGAGGCGGTGCCCCGCAGCGTCGACGTCTCCGGCCTCCTGTTCAGCCTCGCCACCCCGCCCACCGGGGTCATCGAGCTCAACGGCGGCTATCTGCACGCCTCCATCCAGCCCGAACGGGCCCTGGCCGCCGCCCTGGCCCGGGCCGGCCGCCGCCCGGGCGCGTGGAGCCGCCCGCCCATCGACGGGCTCACCGAACTGCGCGCCTGGTTCGCCCGCGACATCGGGCCCTCGCTCGGCGCCGCCGACGTGCTGATCACCGCGGGCGGGCAGAGCGCCCTGGCCACCGCGCTGCGGGCCCTCGCCCCGCCCGGTGCCCCCGTGCTGGTGGAGTCGCCCACGTACCCCGGCATGCTGGCGGCCGCCCGCGCGGCCGGGCTGCGGCCGGTGCCGGTCCCGGTGGACTCCGAGGGCGTCCGGCCCGACCTGCTCGCCGCCGCGTTCCGGGCGACCGGGGCCCGCGTCTTCGTCTGCCAGCCGCTGTTCCAGAACCCGACGGGCACGGTGCTCTCCGAGGCCCGGCGCCCCGAGGTGGTCCGGATCGCCCGGGAGGCGGGGGCCTTCGTCATCGAGGACGACTTCGCCCGCCTCCTGGCGCACGACGACGCGGGCCCGCTGCCGGCGCCGCTCGCCGCCGACGACCCCGACGGCGTCGTCGTCCACACCCGCTCGCTCACCAAGGCCGCGTCGCCCAGCCTGCGGGTGGGCGCGCTGGCCGCCCGCGGCCCGGCCCTGGAGCGGCTGCGCTCCATCCAGATCGTGGACAGTTTCTTCGTTCCCCGGCCGCTCCAGGAGGCGGCGCTCGAACTGGTCGGCTCGCCCGCCTGGGCACGCCACCTGCGCGCCGTGTCGGCCGAACTCGCCGCCCGCCGCACGGCGATGACGGCGGCCCTGCGGACGGCCCTGCCGGGCCTCGGACTGCCCCACGTCCCGGCCGGCGGCGGCTACCTCTGGCTGACCCTGCCCGGCTCCGAGGCGGGCACGGACGAGTCCGCGATGGTCCAGTCCGCCCTGCGTGCGGGCGTGGCCGTCGCCCCGGGGCGCCCGTACTTCTCGGCCGAACCGCCGGCATCGCACATCCGCCTGAGCTTCGCCTCGGTCGCCGGGCCGCCGGAGATCACGGAGGGCGTCCACCGACTGCGCAGGGCCTGGGAGGGCACCCCGGCCGCTCGCCCCCGGTCCACTCGGGCGTAGGTCTGCGCGAACGACCTCTTGACCCGCGCCGCGATCCGCCCCACGATCGCGGCCATGAGTGTTCGGGTCACGCTCCTCGCCGCGGCGCGCGGCTCCGCCCTGCTCGGCGAGCGATTCGATGACGACCGGCCGCTCGACGAGGCCGGCTGGTACGCGGTGCGGTTCGCCGCTCCGGCCCTGGCGCCCCTGGGCTCCGCCGAGCTGCGCTACTGCTCGCCGACCCCGCGCAGCCGCGCCACCGGTGAGGCGCTGGGCTTCCACCCCCTGGTCCAGCCCGCCCTGCGCGACTGCGACATGGGGCGGTGGCGGGGCCGCACCCTCGCCGAGATCACCGCCAGGGAGCCGGCGGCCGTGGACGCCTGGCTGGCGGACCCGCGGTCCGCGCCGCACGGCGGCGAGCCGCTGCTCGCCTTCATCTCGCGGATAGGCGGCTGGCTGGACACCCGCCCCGCCTGCGACGGTGCGATCGTCGCCGTCGCCGAACCCGCCGTGGTCCGCGCCGCCCTCGTGTACGCGCTGAAGGCCCCGCCGGCCACGTACTGGAACGTCGACGTAGGCCCGCTCTCGACCCTCACCCTCACCGGCCGCTCCCGCCGCTGGAGCCTGCGCCTGGAGTAGCGACGCGCCGGGCGGCTCATCCCTCCTGGGCGGGCGTCTCCTTGCCGACCGTGAGGATCGACAGCGCCTCGGCGATGGCCTGCTCGGCGGCCGCCTTGTCGATGCCGAGGCCGCTCAGTACGCCGGAGCCGTCCTCGTGCTCCAGCAGGGCGAGCAGGATGTGCTCGGTGCCGACGTAGTTGTGCCCCATCCGCAGGGCCTCGCGGAAGGTGAGCTCCAGCGCCTTGCGCGCGTCGGCGTTGTACGGGATCAGCTCGGGGATCTCGCCCTCGGTGGCCGGGGGCAGCGCCTCGGTGGCCGCCTGCCGGACGGAGTCCAGGACCACGCCCTGGGCCTTGATGAACACCGCCGCGAGGGCTTCGGGCTCGCTGAGCAGGCCGAGGACGAGGTGGGCGGTGCCGATCTCGGTGTTGCCGGCCGCCCGGGCCTCGTTCTGGGCCGCCATCACCACGTTCTTGGCGCGCTGCGTGAAGCGGCCGAAGCCCTGGCTCGGGTCGAGGGCGGCGCCCTCGCCGGGGTCCTTGGCGACGAAGCGCTTCTGGGCGGCCTGCCGGGTCACGCCCATGCTCTTGCCGATGTCGGTCCAGGAGGCGCCGGAGCGGCGGGCCTGGTCCACGAAGTGGCCGATCAGGTGGTCGGCGACGTCGCCGAGGTGGTCGGCGGCGATGACGGCGTCCTGGAGCTGGTCCAGGGCGTCGGAGTGCACCTTCTTGATGGCCGCGATCAGGTCGTCGAGCCGGACGGGCTGCGAGGGGACTACGGGATTCGTCATGTGTCAACCGTAAGTTGACAGTCCCTGAGTGTCAACTGATGGTTGACAGCAAACGTGTTGTCGAATGCAGAAACGCGCCGCCCGACGGAAGACGTCGGACGGCGCGTTCGGTGCGCCGGGGATCCGGGATCAGAGGATGCCGGAGTCCGCGATGGTGATCTTCGCCTGGGTGCGGCCGCTCTGCGAGCCGAGGCCCTCGATGCGCTTGACCAGGATCATGCTGTCCTCGTCGGCGACCTCGCCGAAGACGACGTGCTTGCCGTCCAGCCAGGACGTCACGATCGTCGTGATGAAGAACTGCGAACCGTTCGAGTTCGGTCCGGCGTTGGCCATCGAGAGCAGACCCGGCTTGGTGTGCTTCAGCTGGAAGTTCTCGTCGGCGAACTTGTTGCCGTAGATGCTCTTGCCGCCCGTGCCGTCGCCGCGCGTGAAGTCGCCGCCCTGGAGCATGAACTGCGGGATGACCCGGTGGAAGGAGGAGCCCTTGTAACCGAAGCCGTTCTGGCCGGTCGCCAGCTGGCGGAAGTTCTCGGCGGTCTTGGGAACGATGTCGTCGAACAGATTGAAGACGATCCGCCCGGCGGGCTCGTCGTTGATGGTGATGTCGAAGTAAACCTGGCTCGTCATACAACCATCCTGACATCCGCCCGAACGGTCCCGACGCCCGGCCCGTCAGACACCGGTGCTTCCGTCGATCCGCTCCCGGAGGAGATCGGCGTGACCGCTGTGGCGGGCGTACTCGCCGATCATGTGGTGGTAGATCCAGCGGAGCTTCACCTCGCCGCCCATGAAGGGCGCCGAGTCCTCCAGGGAGCGCTCGGCGCAGACCGCGCGGGCCACCGCGACCTCCTCCCGCCAGGCCGCGAGGGCACCGGCGAGCGTGGCGCCCCCGGCGAGCTCGAAGCCCCCGTCATGGCCCTCGGGCCGGACCGGTCCGCCGTGCACCGGCGGGACGTCCTCGCCGGTCAGGACCCGCCGGAACCAGTTCCGCTCGACCTCCGCGAGGTGCTGGACGAGCCCCGTGGGCGTCAGCGACGACGGCGGCACGGAGGCGCTGCGCGCCTGCTCGTCGGTGAGGTCCTCGACCTTCCGGGCCACGGTGGCCCGGTAGAAGTCGAGCCAGCTCTCCAGGCCGGTGCGCTCGTCGGCGTCGAGGGGCGGCATCGGGCGTTCGGTGTGCGTCATGCTCCCGATGCTGCCAGGCGGGTCCGACAACGGGGCGGTCACGGCCTCCGGCGGGGCTTGCCGCGCTTGGCGGCGCCGCCGCGAGCGCCCTTGGCGGCCTTGGAGCCTCCCGAGCCGCCCCGGGAGCCCTTCCCCGCCCCCGTACCGGAAGCGCGCCTGCCCTTGTCCTTGTCCTTGGTCTTCGGCTGTGCGGCGGGCGCCGCCCCCGCCCGGCCGCGCGAGCTGTTCACCGTACGGCCGCGGACGATGCCGATGAAGTCCTCCACCTGGTCGGTGGTCTTCTCCTGCGGCCACGAAAGCGCGACGCGCGACTCCGGCGCGTCCGTCAGCGGCCGGTACGTCAGGTCCTTGCGGTGGTGCAGCCGGGCCAGCGACTGGGGGACGACGAGCACGCCGATGCCCGCAGCGACCAGCTCGACGGCGTCCGCCGTGGTCGCCGGCCGCTCCAGCGCGGGGCGGCCGGGCAGCTGCTCCCAGGGCAGGGCGTCGTCCATCGGGTGGAGCACGATCTCGTCGGCCAGCTCCGCGACCGACAGCTCTTCCACCGCCGCGAACAGGTGGTCCTTGGGAACCACGACGACCGTGGTCTCCGTGTACAGCGGGATCGCGCTGAGGTCGGTGCCCTCGACCGGCAGCCGGAGGAACGCCGCGTCGGCGTCACCTGCGCGCAGCAGCTCCTGGGCGCCGTGCGCGGGGACCTGGACGAGGGCCAGGGGGACGTCCGGCAGGCGCTCGTTCCAGATCCGCACCCATTTGGCGGGGGTCACTCCGGGGACGTACGCCAGCCGGAACGAGGGGGTGGTTTCGGGGCCTGTCACCCGGCCAGGTTACCGGCCGTGGTCGGAGGCGCCGCACGCGCTGGATACCCTTGACCTCATGAAGTCCCACCAGACCGCCCAGACGATGAAGCCCGCGACCGCGGCGAAGAAGCTGGGTGTGTACCTCGACGCCACCCCCGCCGAATTCCAGGAGGGTGTTGTCTCGCGCGCCGAGCTGGCGGCCCTCCAGGCCGATCCGCCCCAGTGGCTGCGCGACCTGCGGAACAACGGCCCGCACCCCCGCCCGGTCGTCGCGTCGAAGCTGGGCGTCTCCATCTCGGGCCTGGCCCGCGGCGGGGTCACCGAGGCGCTGACCACCGAGCAGATCGACGCCCTGAAGCAGGACAACCCCGAGTGGCTGCAGCAGGAGCGTGCCACCCAGGCGGACGTCCGCAAGGAGAACATCCGCATCAAGGAGCGGAACGCCGAGCGCGAGGCGAAGGCGCGCGACGAGCGCGCCTGACACCGCAGAACGTATGAGGGGGCCCCTTCCGCGCTCGCGGAAGG
>NZ_JBMNDO010000061.1:0-47687 GCF_052542855.1 Streptomyces sp. SAS_281 | reverse complement strand
GTGAGTGGCTTCCCTCCTCACCGGCCGCTCCGCCGCGCGCCGTTGGTCAGTCCCGGCGGACCGTGATCGTCGTCCACGCGCCGACGTGCACCTGGTCGCCGTCCTGGAGCGGGACGGGGACGTACGGCTGGATCGGCTCCTCGGCGCCGTTGACCGTCGTGCCGTTGGTGGAGTTCTGGTCGACCACGGCCCAGCTGCCGTCCGGCTGCTGCACCAGCACGGCGTGCTGGTGGGAGACGCCCGGGTCCTCCGGCGGCACCGACAGGTCGATGTCCGGGGACTCGCCCGTGCTGTGCCGGCGGCGGCCGATCGTGATCTGCCCGCCGGTGAGCGCGAGCTGCTGCTCCGGGGAGTACGCGGGCAGGTTGAGCCCGGTCGCCTCGGGGCCGCTGCGCTGCATCATCGCCAGGAAGTACGCACGGTCGGGCGCGATGAACGCGGTCCAGTTGTCGGACAGCGGGGGCCGGCCGGGTCCGGGACCGTGCTGCTGATCGTGGCCGCCCTGCGGACCGGGGCCGGGGCCCTGCGGGCCGGGACCGTGCTGCGGGCCGGGGCCGCCGTGCTGCGGGCCGGGGCCGCCGTACTGCGGGCCGGGACCGCCATGCTGCGGACCGGGACCGCCGTGCTGCGGGCCGGGACCGCCGTGCTGCGGACCGGGACCACCGTGCTGCGGGCCGGGACCGTGCTGCCCAGGGCCGCCGTGCTGCGGGCCGGGTCCCTGCGGCCCGGGTCCCTGCTGCCCCGGGAACGGCGGCAGCGGGCCGGGGCCCTGCGGGGGTGCGGGCCGCGAGGGCGGGGACAGCAGCCAGTCGTCGCCGTCGGTGTGCGGCGGGGCCGGCGGGGGCGCCGTCTGCTGCTGGAAGGCGGGCGGGGCGCCCTGCTGCTGGAACGGCGGCGGCGAGCCCTGCGGGCCGCCCTGCGGACCCTGCTGGTACGGGGGCGGCGGGCCCTGCCGGCCCTGGGGGCCGGGACCCTGTGGGCCTGGGCCGCCCTGGCCGAACGGCGGCGGGCCGCCCTGCGGGCCCTGGCCGAACGGCGGCTGCCCCGGGCCGCCCTGGTGGCCGGACTGGCCGGGGCCCGTGGACAGGGGTTCGGCGGACCGGTTCACCTGCGAGGGGCGGGAGCCCTGGTAGTCGAAGGGGTCGCGCGGCTGGGGCGGGCCCGGCGGCTGCTGCGCCGGGAAGCCCGGCGGGCGGTTGCCGGCGGGGCCGGGGTCACCGGGGAGGTTGTGCCGGGGTGCCAGCGGGGTGTAGGAGGTCGCCGTGTTCGTGAGGAAGTTCCAGCGGCACTCCTCGCAGTACGGCGCCATCGCCTCACGCGGCGTGCGGCACTGCGGGCACAGCTCGGCCTGGGCGGTCGCGTCCGGGTCGTGCGGCCGGGGGTAGCCGTAACCGTGGGCGGGCGGCGGGGGAGGCGGCGGGGGGACCGCACCCGCAGGCGCGCCCGCACCGGTCATGCGGTGGCCGCAGACCTCGCACCAGTCCTCGGAACCCGACTGGTGTCCGTTCGGGCAGGTCGGCATGTCGGCGCTTCCCCCTCTCCTTCTCCGGCCCGCAGGCCGTCATGTGGCGTGCTCCGCCGCCCGGCGGACGTGAACCGGCGGGCGGCCGCTCGTTGCGGATGTGTGGTTATTTCTTGACGCGAACCGTCTTCGTGGAGCGCGTTTCGAGAGTCATCTCGTCCGCTTCCGCGACCTTCGCCTTCAGTCGCACAGTACCCGTCGCCGCGTCGACGACGTCTACCACCTTCGAAAGCAGTTTCGCAGTGTCCTCGTTCCCGGACGCCGACGCCAACTGCACCGCCCGGCCGAGTTTGGCCGTCGCGCCGTCGAAGTCTCCCGACTTGCGGGCATCGAGCCCCTGCTGGATGACTTGTGCCAGTTCCGCCTGACCCGTGTAGTGCGCGACCTGCGGATTGATGGAGGTCGACGCCACCATGTCGTCCGTCCACACCGCCCGTACCAGCCCCTGCGAGAGGGTCTGCGGCACCCCGCCCGACGGGTCCGGAAGGATCAGCGAGACCCGGGCGGCGAGCATCTCCTGCCCGATGCCGGCCTCCGGCACCCGGACGCACACGTGGTAGTCGCGGGACTCGTCGCCCCAGGAACCGGTCGGGTAGTCCCCGGCGCGGGGACCCGCCTCGGTGCGGCGGCCGGTCAGGTCGGCGACCGTGGGCGCCACCTGCTTCACGAACTGGATCTCCACGCCGACCGGGGTCCACAGCCGCAGCGCCACGTCCGCGACCTCCTTGCCCATGGCGTTCTCCATCATTCGCGTGAAGTCCGCCGCGAGCCCGGCCGGGTCGGCGACGATGTCCGCGGTGCCGAGGAGGGCCGAGGAGATGGCTGTGACTTCTTTCACCTCCCAGTCGGTGCCGACCCCGCGGGCGTCACAGGTGAACCGGCCCGCGCAGGCGTCGAGCGCCGCCCGCAGGTCCTCGGGCGACTCGTGCTCGTTGCGCCCGTCGGTGAGCAGGATGCCGTGCCGGATGTCCACGTCCGCCCCGCCGAGCAGCCGGTCTGCCAGCCGCAGCCAGGTCCCGATCGCCGTGCCGCCGCCCGCGCTCAGCCGGCGCAGCGCCCCCTTGGCCTCGGCCCGGGTCCGCGCGTCGGCGACCGCCAGCCGCCCGTTGCCCGGGTAGACCTCCTTGGCCACGTGCGTCCCGGCGACCACGGCGAACGAGGTGCCGTCGCGCAGGGTGTCCACGGCCGCCGCCGTCGCGTCGCGGGCGTTGCGCATCTTGGTCGGCGGGTAGTCCATCGAACCCGAGCAGTCCACCATGATCACCACCGCGGCCCCGGCGGCCCGCCCCGGCAGCGGTACGCCCCCGGTGGTGCCGCCCCCGGTCGAGGTGACCGTGATGATGCCGTTGACCTCCCGGCCGCCCTCGGGCAGGAACTCGTTCTGGTACACCTCGACGGAGAACTGCGGCACGTTCGACTTGGAGAAGTTGGCCATCTGATCGGCTCCTTGAGGCTCCACGTCTCGGATGAAGCCAGAGGTACGGACAAAGGCGTAGGAGGGCGGAAAACCGCCCAGGCATCAGGCGGAGCCTGCCCCTTGGGGTGACACGGCGAACGGGAGCAGGGCCACTGTTACGTTGTCGTGGCCGCCGCCGTCCAGGGCGTGGCCGACCAGGACCTGGGCGCCGTGCAGCGGACGGGCGTACGCGTCCTCGGGCACCGCGGCGGCCATCTCGGCGGCGGACTCCGCGTAGTTCCACAGGCCGTCCGTGCAGACCACCACGATGCCCGGCCGGTCCGGCTTGAACGACGCCGTGTGCGGCTCCAGTTCGTACGCGTCGGCGCCGAGCCAGCCCGTGATGGCGTGGGCGCGCTCGTCCGCGTACGCCTCCGCCTCGTTCATCAGGCCCGTCGCCACCATCTGCGCGGCCCACGAGTCGTCCTCGGTGAGCCGGGCGGGTGCGGTGGAGCGGTCCTCGGGCACCCAGTACACGCGGCTGTCGCCGACCCAGCCGACGACGAGCAGGCCGCTCGCCATGACCGCGCCGACCAGGGTGCACGCCGGGGAGTTCTGGTGGCGGTGCGCGTCGCGCTCCGGGCCGCCGGGCTCCTGGGCCAGCCGGTCGACCGCCTCCGAGGCCGCCACGATCGCCTCGTGCATCGCCTGCTGCGGATGTGTGCCGCGCGGCAGCGACTCCAGCAGGGACTCGTTGGCCGCGCTCGCCGCCGCCGCCGACGCCTCGTCGGGCCGGCTGGCCGACGACACCCCGTCGCAGACGATCGCCACGACGGCCGCCGAGCCGTCCGGCAGAGCCGTCGTGGACACCGCGAACGAGTCCTCGTTGCGGTGGTGGCGCAGTCCCCGGTCGCTCACCGCGGCGACCGAACCGAGCTCCTGCTCCATGTGGTCGCGCTCGCGCGGCTGCGCGTGGCCGCAGTTCTCGCAGTAGCCGTCGCCGTCGACCCGCCCGGCCCGGCAGGCCACGCACACCTTGCCGCCGGCCGCCGGGACCGGGGCCGGGGCGGGGGCGGGAGCCTGCGGAGGCTCCGGGGCCGTACGGGGATCGGGCGCCGCGCCCGGGGCGGCCAGCTCGAAGTCGCCGGAGGCGCCGGGCCCGTCGTGACGGGTCCCCGGCGCGGCCACCGCTCCCGGGGTGGCGATGGCGACCGTCGGGCGGTCGCGGGGCGGCTCGGGCACGGCCGACAGGTCGTACCCGCAGGCGCCGCAGAACAGGTCGCCCCGCTCCAGCGGCTCCTCGCAGCCGGGGCACCTCGGCAAGGCCGTCTCCTGGTGGTTCTGCGACATGTTCACACCCACGTTCGGGGGCGGAAGCGGTTGGCCCGCTCCACCAGTTCGATCCTCTCGGCCCCGGGCTCCGCGAGCCGGGCGAGCATCCGGTACGCACGCTCCAGGCCGAACCGCAGTCCGCGCTCGTCCAGCTCGCTGCCGAGCAGCGTCCCCGGGCCGGGTGTCCCGGCCGGCGACGGGCCCGAAGGGCTACCGGAGAGTACCCAGTCCAGCGCCGTACCCAGCACCTCGGTCGAGAGCCGCTCCCGCCGGACCGCGTCGAGCCCCAGCCCCGACAGCGCCGACACCTGGGCCGAAGCGGCCGTCAGGTCGGCCATCAGCGGCTCCTGCGGGGCCCGTTCACGCAGCCGGGCCCGGACGGCGGCGATCCGGGCGGCCGTGTAGTGGATCGACGCCTCCGGCACCGACTCCAGCGTCCGGACCGCCGCACCCCGGTCACCGGCCGCGATCTGCACCCGGGCCAGACCGAAGGCCGCGCTCACGAAGCTCGGGTCGGTCAGCCACACCAGCCGGTAGTACTCGGCGGCGTTGTCCAGCTGCCCGAGGACCTCCGCGCAGATGCCCAGCGCCAGCTTCGGCGCGGGCTCCCCGGGGAACGCGTCGTACACCGCGTCGAACGACAGCGCGGCGTTCTCCTTGTCGCCGGTCACCAGCGAGGTGAGGCCCCGGTACCAGACGACGCGCCAGTCGTCGGCGTGCTGCCCCTCCAGCGCGGCCAGGGTCGTCGCGGCGGCGCCGAGGTCGCCCATCTCCAGGTAGGCGCGCAGCTCGCGCAGCCGGGTCTCCAGGGAGGCGGCCGGCACCGCCTGCAACGCGGCGATCAGCTCGGCGGGCGCCGACGCCATCACCCCGGCCAGGAACCCCGCGTTCGGGTCGCTCGCGTCGACCCGGGGCACGGGCAGCGCGAGCGAGGTCCCCCGCACGTCGAGCCCGGCCAGCCGGGGCGCCCCCGCGCCCGCCGGCACCGGTGCGGCGGCGGGGGAGGGGACCGGGCTGCGCGGAGCGGGGACGCTCGCGGCGGGCGCGTACGGCAGGGGGCCCGAGCCGGTGCCCGGGCCGCCCGGCGTACGGACATGGGTGGCGGCCGAGGGCACCGGTGCGGCACCCGTGGGCGGGACGGGAGGCGGCCCGGCGGGCAGCGCGCCCGGTATGCCCCCGGGCGGGGTCGCGGCGGCGGGCACCGGGGCGCCCGCTCCGCTCCGGCGGCGGCCGAAGCGGCCCGCGGACCCGGCGGCGGCCCGTGCGCCCAGGCGCGACACCTCGCCCGAACCGTCCGCGAACAGCTCCGTGTCGGTGACCCGCAGCTCCGCGCCGAACAGCGTGGACAGCGCCGGGCGCGGGCGTCCCGTCTGGAGCGAGACCACCTCGCGCAGCACACCCGTCAGCTGCTCGGCCATCTCCGCCGCCGAGGCGAACCGGCGGGCCGGGTCGGGGTCGGTGGCGCGCACCAGGAGCCGGTAGAACGACTCGTAGGTCCGGAACACCTCGATGTTGTCCGGGTCCGGCAGCGAGTCCACGAAGACGTTCGTGTACCCCTGGAAGTCGAAGGTGAGCACCGCGAGCGTGCGGGCCACCGTGTACAGGTCGGAGGCGACCGACGGACCCAGTTCCGCGACCTCGGGCGCCTGGTAGCCGACTGTGCCGTAGATCGCCGACTCCTCGTCGTCCATCCGGCGGACCGCGCCCATGTCGATGAGCTTCAGCTGGTCCTCGGTCTGGATCGCGTTGTCGACCTTGAAGTCGCAGTAGAGCAGGTTGCGGCTGTGCAGGTGGCCCAGGGCCTCCAGGGCCTCGATGCCGAACGCGCACGCCTGCTCGACCGGCAGCGGATCGCGCTTCCCGGCCGGCGTGCGGCGCCCGTTGGCGATCTCCTTGAGCGACTTGCCGCCGACGTACTCCATGACGATGTAGCCGTCGAGCGAACCGGTCCGCTGGTCCAGGTGCTCGACGAAGTTGTAGATGCGGACGATGTTGGAGTGCTCGATCTCCGCGAGGAACCGCCGCTCCGAGATCGCCGCCGCCATGGCGTCCTGGTCACCCGTGTCGAGCAGGCCCTTGAGCACCACCCAGCGGTCCGAGACCGCCTTGTCCACCGCGAGGTAGACCCAGCCGAGCCCGCCGTGCGCCAGGCAGCCCGCGACCTCGTACTGCCCGTGGACGACGTCGCCCGCCTCCAGCTTCGGCACGAACGAGTACGGGTGGCCGCACTTGGTGCAGAACCCCTCGGTGCGGCCCGGCCGGTCGCCCCGGGCCCGGCCCACCGGCGCCCCGCAGTCGGAGCGCGAGCAGAACCGCTTGCGCTCGGGCACCTCCGGGTTCTCCATCACGGCCGTACGCGGATCGGGCCGCGGCACGTCCGGCACCTGCACCAGGCCCGCGCCCAGCCGGTTGCGGCCCGAGGCGTTGGTCGACCTGGCGGACGAGCGCACCGACACCGAGTGGGTGCCGGCCCGGCCGGACAGCGACAACGACCGCGAGAGCCGCCCCGACACCGAACGCCGCGAGGTCGACGAACGCGACGAGGAGCGTGAGGACGCCCGCGACGAGGACTGCGAACTGCTGCGCGCAGACGAGCTGTTGGACCCCCGGCCGCCGCCCGCCACCCCGGTGGGCGGCGAGCTGACCATGCCATCCCCAAGTTCTCGGCTTCGCTCGAACAGGGGAGACCCCATGGGCGAGACGACGGGAGCCAGACCGCAGGTGTCGCAGTACAGCTCCCCGCCGCCCATGTCCTCGTAACTGCCCTCGCACGCGGGGCGCTGGCACTGCGTACTCATGTCCGTTCCCCCTCTTCGTCCCGCCGCCACGACGGCCCGTCACCTCTGCCCAGCAGCTCCAGCGCCGCGTCCTGATAGCGCTGCACCGCCTGCGCCGCCACCCGCAGATCGCACGGCGCGCTCCACAGCATCCGCCGCGCCGCGTCGTACCGCTCGATCAGGACCGGGTCCTCCGCCAGGCCGTTGCGGGCCACCTTCGCCTTGTACGCGTCGAGCCGGCCGCGCAGCTCCGCCCGGACGGCCAGCGGCGCGGTCACCGCCGTCAGCTGCTCGCGGGCCCGCAGCAGCTCCTCCTCGGCCTCCCGCTCCAGGGTCTCCAGGAGCGGCGAGAGGCGGTGCCAGCGGGCGTGCCTGCGGTACTCCGAGGCGGCGGCCAGCCGCTCCTGGAGGGCGGTCGGCGGTCCGTTGACCACGGGCACCTCCGACGCGGCGATCTTGGCCAGCACCTCGCCGCGCGCCACCCGGGCCTCGGCCAGCGTGCGGTCGGCCCGGGACAGCACGTCGCGCAGGTGCACCAGCCGCTGCTCGGCGTCCTGCCGTACGGCGAGCACCGCCTCGACCTCGCGCCGCACCTCCTCCAGCGCCCGGGCGGCACGGTCGTAGCGCGTCGTGTCGGGGCGCCCGCCGCCGGGCGCCGCGCTCCCCGGCCCCGGCAGCCAGAACGCCAGCGGGTCCGAGATCACCTGCGCCCGCAGCGTGGCCAGCTCCGCGGTGATCGCCTCCAGCTCGTCGCCCGCCGGGTGCTCACCGGGGCGGACGCCCACCGAGTGCGCCAGCGAGTGCGTGCGGCGCAGTTCGGCGGCGAGGAGGTCTATGCGGGCGGGCATCGCCGACCACACGGTGTCCGAGGCCACGACCATGTCCAGGGCGCTCGCGTACAGGCCGTTCATCCGGGAGACCAGCTCCTCCAGCGTGAACCGCTCGGAGAGGCGGGCCGGTCCGCTGACGGACGGGTCGTGCCCGGCGGCGGAGTGCGCCACGGTGACGCCCTGGCCGCGCAGCAGCTCGGTCAGGACCGTCAGGTCATCGCGGTTGGGGTGGCGGCGCCTGGCCCGCACCTCACGAGCCCGGTTCAGCACACCCGTGTACGTGTCGAAGTAGCTCCACAGCAGCGTGACCGACCGCTCGGTGACGGCCCACCGCTCCCTGGTGACACCGGACAGCTCGGCGCCCTCCAGGAGCCTGCGGCCCGCGTGGTCCTGGAGGGCGAGGAGCGAGGTCTCGATCGCCTCGTGCTCCGCGCCGAGCCGGGACAGCGCACGGTCGGCCTCGTCCCGGTCCATGACCGGACCGGGCGGCCGGGCCGCGTAGCTGGGGAAGGGGCCAGCGACGCCCATCGATCACCTCTCCGCTCTCCCCGCCGGGCCTGGGCCCCGCGGGATCAGTGCCGCCGCCCGCAGGGCGGGGCCGCCCTAGTCCCGGTACTTCGGCTCCGGCGGGCCCTGGACCCCCGGCAGGCCCTCCTGGAGCCAGGCGCGGTACGACTTCATCCAGAGGCTGTCCGCGCCGCCCGCCCGGTAGTCGACCAGGACCTCGTTGACCCGGGACACCAGGTCGTCCGCGCCCTTCTTCGTGGCCACGCCGTAGTACTCCGTGGTGAACGGGTCGCCCTTGAGCTCGACCGCCGGGTCCTGGGCGGCCTGTCCGGCGGCCAGTGCGTTGTCCGTGACGACCGCGTCGACCTCGCCCAGCTGGAGCCGTACCAGGCAGTCCAGCTGGTTCGGGACGGTGAGCCGGTCCTCGTCGGCCGCCGTGCCGTCGTGCTCGTCCTTGAAGACCGAGCCGAACGACTCCTTCTCCAGCGCCTCGTACGCGGTGGAGCCCTCGGCGGTGCAGATGCGCTTGCCGGCCAGCGTGGAGTTGAAACCGGTGATCGAGCGGTCCTCCTTCGCGGCGAGGACCTGCTGGCCCGCCTGGAAGTAGGCCGTGGAGAACGAGACCTGCTTCAGCCGGGCGCAGTTGATCGTCATCGTCCGCACGACCACGTCGACCTTGTCGTTCTCCAGCGCGGCGATGCGCTGGTTGGTCGGGATCGCCCGGAAGACCACCTTGCCGCCGTCGCCGAGGATGTCCTTCGCGAGAGCGCGGACCAGGTCGATGTCGAAGCCTTCGAGGTCACCGGTCGCCGGATTGCGGAAGCCCCACTGGAAGCTGTTCTGGTCGACGCCCGCGATGAGCTTGCCGCGCTCCTTGATCTTGCGGATCGCGTCCCCGTCCGCCTCGCCCGGCCGCAGGCTGGCCTCCGGGTCCGTGCAGGCGTCGGCCTTCGCCTGGAGGGCGTGCGCCGCGCCGGGCCCCGTCACCTGGGGGCCGAAGACGTCGTCGCCCGGGTGGGACAGCGGCAGCAGGGTCAGCGACGCGGTCAGCGCGCAGGCGGCGGCCATCGCGGTCACCCCGCCCCAGCCGCGCAGCCGGCCGATGCCCTTCGCGTTCTTCGCTGTCATCGCTCCCCCTGTCACCGGAACTCCGAGAGCCTGCGGTTGACCCCGACGATCGCCGCGACCGCGCCCAGTACGGCCAGGAGCGCCGCGCCGACGGGCAGGCCGCCCAGGGCGCCGCGGCCGTCCCGCGCGGCCCGGGTGAAGTCGTCCTGCTCATGCGCCAGGGCGTCGCGCAACGCGTCGTCCACCTTCTTGAAGGACTCGCCCGTGGAGTCTTCCTGGCCGATGATCTGTTCCAGGGCCGATTCGTAGTCCCCGGCGTCGTCGGTCTTCCGGGCCGTACGGTGCCGGCCCTGCCACTCCTCGACCGCCCCGGCCGCCGCGGCGACCGGCTTGCCGCCCTCGCCGTCCCCGGTGTCCTCGGACAGCTTCGCCGCCGCGGCCAGCTCCTCGCCGAGCGCCTTCATCCCCGCCGTGTAGTCGGTCTCGTACTTGTCGTTCTTGCCGTCCGCGGTGAGCACCGCACCCCGGGCGACCACCGTCAGGTTCTCGTCGGCGCGCGCCTTCAGCGAGTCGATGCGCGCCCGGTTGAGCACGTCCATCGGCCGCTGCCCGTGCGAATCGGCCTCGGCCAGACCGGACCTGGCCACCGTGTGCCCGACCGCCAGCCACAGCAGCAGCACCGCCGTCGCGGCCGTCGCGGCCAGCAGGCCGTGGTTGAACACCCGGTTCGTCCTGCGGTAGTTGCGGCGCTGCGCCCAGACCAGCACGGCCAGCGCGACGACTCCGGCGCCGAGCGAGAGCAGCGGCCACCCGCGCGCGGAGCTCTGGTCCTCGCCGAGCCGGCCGGTCTCCGCCGCGTACAGCCGCTCGGCGGCCGGCAGCAGCTCGCCGGACATCGTCTGGTTCGCGTACCGCAGGTAGGCGCCGCCCAGCGGGAGCCCCTGCCGGTTGTTGGCGCGGGCGCGCTCGATCAGGCCCGTGTAGCGGGGGAGCCCTTCGTTGAGCGTGGTGATCTCGCGGCCGGACGCCGTGGCCGCGTCCGTGTTCGCCGCGGCCTTCACCAGCAGCCGCGACGCCTCCTCGATGTCCTTCACGTACTGCTCGTGCACCGCGCGCGGCTCCTGCGGCCCGGCCAGGAAGCCGCTCGCCGCCGCCGCGTCCGCGTCCGCGAGCGAGCGGTAGATGCCCGCCGCGTCCGCGCTGAGCGGCTGGCTGCGCTCCACCACGTCGTCGGCGGAGGCGGCCCGGTTGCTGATCTGGAGCGCCGTCACCGCCCCGAACGCCAGGACCAGGAGCGCCAGGACGGCCCCGATGACGCGCAGCCGGCCCGGTTCGGTGGTCGCGGCCGCACGCAGCCGCCCCGCGACGGCGGCCCGGGTGCTCGGCTGCTGCGGCACGGGCGCGGGCACGGCCTCCGGCGCGGGCGGCTGCCCCAGGGCACCTCGCGGCGCCTCACGCGCACTCGGCGGGTGTGTCACTCGACCTCCCCCTCGGTCACTGACGACGGCCCGCCCCCCGGCCGATCGGGGGACTGGTGCCCGGCCAGAAGTATGGCCTCAGGGACCGGCACCCACATCCAGAACGCCTGGATCGGACACCGGACCACGCAGCGGCCGGCCGTGACCGGCCGCGGTCCACCGCATTCGATCAAGACCGGCGCCGTTGATCAAGGCGAACGGCACGATCCCCCGCGGACCGCCCTCCCCATCAACAACACGTCCCAGACGACCGATCGGTTCCCGAATGCGCAAGGCGCCCCGCAACCAGCAGGCTACGGGGCGCCTTTGACGGGCGGCCACTCAGGCGTACCGCGCCCGCAGCCTCGCGTGCACCTCCGGCGCCGCGCCCGTGTGGTCGAGGCCCAGGAGCCCCGCACCGAGGACCGGTGACTCCTGCACCACGCGCACCACCGCCTTCGGGGCCCGCGCCGCCAGGAGTTCGCGGATCCGGTCGTCCAGCCGCGGATGGCGCGCCGCCAGAACGCTGCCGCCGAGGAGCACCGGAGCCTCCTCGTCCAGCAGCCCGAGGCGGGTCAGCGCGACCGAGGCCAGCGCCACGACCTCCTCGGCCAGCCGGTCCACCAGGGCCCGCGCCACCGGGTCGCCGGCCGCTCCCGTCGCGAAGAGCACCGGGGCCAGTTCGTGCCGGCGCTCCGGCGCGATGCGGCCCAGGTGCAGCGCCTCGATCAGCGCGTACATCGAGCCGAGCCCGAAGTGCGCGGGGAGCGTCCGGGCCAGCTCGGTCGGCTCGCCGCGGCCGTCCTCGGCGCGCGCGGCGAACCACAGCGCCTCCTCGGACAGCCCCGAACCGCCGCCCCAGTCACCGGAGATCCGCCCGATCGCCGGGAAGCGCGCGGTGCGCCCGTCCGGGACCATGCCGACGCAGTTGATGCCCGCGCCGCACACCACGGCCACGCCGCGCGGCTCGTCGATCCCGGCCCGCAGGATCGCGAAGGTGTCGTTGCGCACCTCGACGGTCCGGCCCCAGCCGCGCGCGGCCAGCGCCGCCGTCAGCTGCTCCTCCTCGACCGGCAGGTCCGCGTTGGCGAGGCAGGCGGACACATGGGCGACCTGCCCGGCGTCCGCCCCGGCCTCGGTGAACGCCCGCTCCACCGCCGCGCCGAGCACGTCGACGGCCGCCTCCACACCGACCACCGGCGGCTGGAACCCGCCGCCCCTGGCCGTGGACAGCACCGTGCCGTCCGCACCGATGAGGGCCACATCGGTCTTGCTGTTCCCCGCGTCGATCGCGAGGACGGAACCGTTCACGCCCACGCGAGGTGCTCCCGGTTGTGCGCGATCAGCTTGTCGGTCAGCGCCTCGGCGTACTCGAACTGGCCGATCAGGGGGTGCGCCAGCAGCGCCTTGGACACCCGTTCCCGGCCGCCGTGCAGCGCGGCCCGGAGCGCCAGGTCCTCGTACGCCGTGACGTTGGCGATGAGCCCCGCGTACAGCGGGTCCAGGGTGGGCACGGCGAGCGGCGTGGCGCCGGAGCCGTCGACCTTCGCCTGGACCTCGATCACCGCGTCGTCCGGCAGGAACGGCAGGGTGCCGTTGTTGTACGTGTTGACCACCTGGTGCGCCGAGCCGCCGCCGCCCAGGAGCGCCGCCGCCAGGTCCACGGCGGCCTCCGAGTAGAAGGCGCCGCCGCGCTTGGCGAGCAGCGCGGGCTTCTCGTCCAGCGCCGGATCGCCGTACATGGCCAGGAGCTCCTTCTCCATGGCGGCGACCTCGGCGGCCCGGGAGGGCTTGCTGCCGAGCTCGCGGACGACCTCGTCGTGCGCGTAGAAGTACCGCAGGTAGTACGAGGGGACGACGCCGAGCCGGTCCACGACCGCGCGCGGCATGTGCAGGTCGTCCGCGATGGCGTCGCCGTGCTCGGCGATCAGCCGGGGCAGCACGTCCTCGCCCTGCGGCCCGCCGAGGCGCGCCCCCAGCTCCCAGGTGAGGTGGTTCAGCCCGACGTGGTCGAGGTGCACCTCGCCGGGGGCCACGTCGAGCAGCCGGGCGAACTTGCGCTGGAAGCCGATCGCCACGTTGCACAGGCCGACGGCCTTGTGCCCGGCCTGGAGCAGGGCGCGGGTGACGATGCCCACCGGGTTGGTGAAGTCGATGATCCAGGCGTCCGGGTTGGCCCGCCGGACCCGCTCGGCGATGTCCAGGACGACCGGGACGGTGCGCAGCGCCTTGGCGAGGCCGCCGGCCCCGGTGGTCTCCTGGCCGACGCAGCCGCATTCCAGGGGCCAGGTCTCGTCCTGGTTGCGGGCGGCCTGGCCGCCGACGCGCAGCTGGAGCAGGACGGCGTCCGCTCCGGCGACGCCCGCGTCGACGTCCGAGGTGGTGACGATGCGGCCCGGGTGGCCCTGCTTGGCGAAGATCCGCCGGGCGAGGCCGCCCACGAGGTCGAGCCGGTCGGCGGTCGGGTCGACGAGGACCAGCTCCTCGACCGGCAGCGTGTCACGCAGCCGGGCGAATCCGTCGATCAGTTCGGGGGTGTAGGTGGACCCGCCACCCACTACAGCGAGCTTCATGGTTCAGCCCTTTACTCCGGTCAGTGTGACGCCCTCGACAAATGCCTTCTGAGCGAAGAAGAAGACGACGATCACAGGGGCCATGACCAGAACGGTCGCGGCCATGGTCAGGTTCCAGTCGGTGTGGTGCGCGCCCTTGAAGGACTCCAGTCCGTAACTCAGTGTCCAGGCGCCCGGGTTCTCGGAGGCGTAGATCTGCGGGCCGAAGTAGTCGTTCCAGGCGTAGAAGAACTGGAAGAGGGCGACGGCGGCGATTCCCGGCTTGGCCATCGGCACCACCACGCGCAGCAGGGCGCGCAGTTCGCCGCAGCCGTCGACCTTCGCCGCGTCGAGGTACTCGTCGGGGATGGTCAGCAGGAACTGCCGCAGCAGGAAGATGGAGAACGCGTCGCCGAAGGCCATCGGGATGATCAGCGGCCAGAGCGTGCCGGACAGGTCCAGTTGCTTGGCCCAGAAGAGGTACATCGGGATGACCACGACCTGCGGCGGCAGCATCATCATCGAGATGACGAGCATCAGCGACAGACGCCGGCCGCGGAAGCGGAACTTGGCGAGCGCGTACGCCACGGGCAGCGAGGACACGACCGTGAGGACGGTGCCGAGACCCGCGTACAGCAGGGTGTTCCGCCACCAGGTCAGGAAGCCCGGGGTGTCGAACACCCTCGTGTAGTTGGCCCACTCGAAGGGGTGCGGCCACAGGTCCCGGGTGAGGGCCTGCTGGTCGCTCATCAGCGAGGTGAGCACGAGGAAGACGAACGGCAGCACGAAGAAGAGGGCCGCCGCCACGCCGAGCGCGTGCACGGCGATCCAGTTCAGCAGCGCCTTGCGGCGCGCGACGCGCTGGGCGGGGGAGACGGGCTCGCCCGCCGCCGTCGGGGTGTGGAGAACCTGCGCCATGTCACTCACCTGCCTGGATCAGTCCGCTGCGGCGCCGCATCAGCAGTGCGGTGAACGCCATGGCGAGGACGAAGAGTACGAGCGCGACCACGCAGGCGGAGCCGTAGTCGAAGCGCTGGAAACCGAGGTTGTAGACCAGCTGCGGAAGCGTCAGTGTCGACTTGTCGGGATAGCCGGGTTCGAACTGCTGGCCCGAGCCGCCCATCACGCCGGACGCGACCTTCCCGGCCACCAGCGGCTGGGTGTAGTACTGCATCGTCTGGATGATGCCGGTCACCACGGCGAACATGATGATCGGCGAGATGTTCGGCAGCGTGACGTACCGGAACCGGTGGTACGCGGTCGCCCCGTCCAGCTCCGCCGCCTCGTACTGCTCCTTCGGTACGTCGAGCAGCGCGGCCATGAAGATCACCATCAGGTCGCCCACCCCCCACACCGCGAGCGCGGTCAGCGCCGGCTTGGACCAGGTGGCGTCGGTGAACCAGCCGGGCGTGCCCATCCCCAGATCGCCGAGGATCGAGTTGACCGGCCCGGTCCCGGGGTTGAGCAGGAAGACGAAGCCCAGCGTGGCCGCGACCGGCGGCGCCAGGTAGGGCAGGTAGAACAGCGTCCGGAAGACACCCGTGCCCGTCTTGATCCTGGTGATCAGCATCCCGACGCCGAGTCCGAAGACCACCCGGCAGGCCACCATCACGACGACCAGCCACAGCGTGTTGCGCAGCGCCGGCCAGAACAGCGGGTAGTCCTCGAAGACGTACGTCCAGTTCTTGAAGCCGCTGAACTCGGGGGCGGCGAAACCGTCGTAGTGGGTGAACGAGAAGTAGACCGTGGAGATCAGCGGGTAGGCGAAGAAGACGCAGAACCCGATCAGCCAGGGCGACATGAAGGCCGCCGTTCGAAGCGCCGACCTGCGGCGCTTCGAACGGAGTGTGTACGTGCTCATCGTGGCGGCTCTACTTCGCCTGGGCGATCGCCGCGTCGATCTCCTTGGCGGTCCGCTCCAGCCCCGCCTTGACGTCCTTCTGCTTGCCCTTCTCGACGTCGTAGCCGAGGTTCTGCAGGGACGTCAGGTACGCGCCGCCGTTCACCGAGGGCGGGGTGGTGGTGGACTTCGGGTTCGCGGCGATGTCCAGGAACGTCTTGAAGCGCGGGTCGTACTTCAGCTTCGGCGACTTCAGCGCGGCCAGCGTGGAGGGCACGTTGTGGATGGCGTTGGCGAAGTTCACCACCGCGTCGGTGTCGGTCGTCATGAACTTGACCAGTTCCCAGGCGGCGTTCTGCTTGCCGGAGGTGGCCGCGATGCCCGCGATGGTGCCGGTCAGATAGCCCTTGCCGTAGGTGTCGGCCTCGTCGTCCGCGACCGGCATCGGGGCCACCCCGATCTCGAACCCGGGTTTAGCGTCCTCGGCCATGCCGAGCCGCCACTCGCCGTCCAGCTGCATGGCGACCTGGCCGGTGTGGAACGGGTGCTTGGCGCCCCACTCGTCACCGAAGCCGGTACGGAACTTCTCCAGCTTCGCGTAGCCGCCGAGCGAGTCGACCAGCTTCTTCTGGGTGGTGAGCATCGCGGCGAACGCCGGGTCCTTCGCGATGTTCGACTTGCCGTCCGCGTCGAAGTAGGCGGGGTTCCAGCCGCCGAGGTAGTGCTCGGTGGTCGCCTCGTAGCCGTGGTACGTCGGCATGAAGCCCAGCTGCTCGTACGTGTCGCCCTTGGCCTTCGTCAGCTTCTCGGCGTCGGCCGCGAACTCGGACCAGGTCTTCGGCGGGTCCGTGATCCCGGCCTTCTCGAAGGCGTCCTTGTTGTAGTAGAGCCCGTACGCGTCACCCAGCAGCGGGACCGTGCAGCGCACCCCGTCGAACTGGGTGTACTCGTTCATCGCCTTCGGGAAGGTCGCCTCGGGGTCGATGCCGTCCTTCTTCAGGAACGGGTTGAGGTCCACGAACGCCTTCGAGGAGCAGAACTTGCCCACGTTGTTCGTGGTGAACGACGAGACCACGTCCGGCGCCTTGGACCCGCCGGCGCGCAGCGCCTGGTTGATCTTGTCGTCGGTCATGTTGCCGACGACCTTCACGTGGATGTTGGGGTGGGCCTTCTCGAAGGCGGCGATCGTGGCCTCGATGCCCTTCACCTCGCCCGGCGCGCTCCAGCCGTGCCAGAACGTGATGGTCGTCTCCTTGGACGCGTCATCGTCGGCCCCGGAGCCGCTCTGGCCGGTACAGGCGGAGGCGAACAGGGCTATCGCGGCGGTCGCGGCGAGTGCGACGGCCGGCTTCCGGCGGTTTCCGGACATGGTGGTGTCTCCCGGTGAAGGGTGTCGGTCAGGGACGGGGTGTGCGGGGGAAGAGGTGACGTGGAAGGTCAGCGCGAGGTGTCGAACACTTCGTCGCGGGTGGTGGCGAGCGCGCTCTCCAGCGCGCCGCGCAGTACGGGCCGGTGGGTGACGTCCCCGGCGAGCAGCCGGGGCCTGGACGCGGCGAGTTCGGCCAGCTCGGCCGCGACCCGGACGCGCAGCTGCTCCCCGCCGCGGGAGAACAGCGCGCCGGAGAGCACGACGATCTCCGGGTCGAGGACGGCGACCAGGGAGGCGAGGCCGGTCGCGAGGCCGGTGGCGAACCGGTCGAGCAGCGTGGCGTACGGCCCGCCCTCGCCCCGCTCCACGGCCTCGGCGGCCCGGCCCACCAGCTCGGCGGCGATCTCGTGATGGGTGCCGGAGGCCGGCGCGTCCTCGATGCCCAGCTCCCGGGCCAGGCGCGCCAGCACCTGGGCGCCCGCCAGCTCCTGGAAGCCGCCCGCGTTGGCCTTGGTGACCTGGCGGACCAGCGGCGCCCCCGGCACCGGCAGGAAGCCGACCTCACCGGCGCCCCCGGTGAAGCCCCGGTGCAGCCGGCCGTTGATGACGAGTGCGGCGCCCAGCCCCTCCTCGTTCCACAGGAGCACGAAGTCGCCGTGGCCCCGGGCCGCGCCGCGCCGCTGCTCGGCCACCGCGACGAGGTTGACGTCGTTCTCGTACTCGACGGGCATCGGCAGCACGGCCGCCAGCTCGTCGAGCAGCGTGGTGGAGTGCCAGCCCGGCAGGTGCGAGGCGTAGCGCAGCCGGCCCGTGTTCGGGTCGAAGGCGCCCGGCGTGCCGATGACCACCCGGTGCACGTCGGCCCGGGTCAGCCCGGCGGCCGCCACCGCGCCGTCCAGCGCCCCGGTCACCTCCCGCACCACGCTGTCGGCGCGCCGCCCGGGGGTCCGCAGCTCGAACTCCCCGACCGTCTCGCCGGTCACATCGGCGACGGCGGCGACGATCCGGTGGGTGTTCACGTCGAGCCCGGCGACATGGGCGGCGGAGGCGTTGACCGCGTACAGCTGGGCGTTGGGGCCGGGACGCCCGGCGGCGGTCCCGGTGGCGACGACCAGTCCCGCGGCTTCGAGGCGCACCAGCAGCTGGGAGGCGGTGGGCTTGGAGAGCCCGGTGAGCTTCCCGATCCGGGTCCGCGACAGGGGGCCGTGCTCCAGGAGCAGATCGAGGGCGGCGCGGTCGTTCATGGCACGCAGCACCCTGGGGGTGCCCGGCGTGTTTCCGGCCATGAGCGTTGCACCAGCCCCTCTGTTAGGAAAGTTTCCTATTCGGTGAGAGGAACGTAGGGCCCGGGCCGCTGAGGCGTCAATGACCTGACCGCCGGTGGCAACCAAAGCGTTACCTGGGCCCGGACCAGGCCGGGAAACGACGACGGCCGGGGACCGCTCGGGTCCCCGGCCGGGCCGGCTACTTCGTGGTGCTCGGCGGCGGGATCGGGGTCGTCGCCAGCGACTGCGGGGAGGTCGCCGACGCGTACGCCGAGGGGGCGGCCATCCCCGCCGTGGGATCGGCCTCCGGCGCGTCCTCCGGGGCACCCGCCACCATGCTGATGCCCGCCGCGTCCAGCGCCACCTTGATGCGCCAGCGCAGCTCGCGCTCCACGCCGACCGCCTGGCCCGGCATGGTCTTCGCGCTCACCCGGACCGTCATCGAGTCGATCAGCACCGTGTCCAGCCCCAGGATCTCGACCGGGCCCCACAGGCGTTCGGTCCAGGGCTCCTCCTTGGCCATCTCCTGGGCGGCCTCGGTGATGACGGCACGGATCCTCTCCAGGTCCTCCGTGGGGCGTACCTGGACGTCCACGTTGGCCGTGGACCAGCCCTGGCTGAGGTTGCCGATCCGCTTGACCTCGCCGTTGCGGACGTACCAGATCGCGCCGTTCTCGCCGCGCAGCTTGGTGACGCGCAGGCCCACCTCGATGACCTCGCCGGAGGCGACGCCCGCGTCGATCTGGTCGCCGACCCCGTACTGGTCCTCCAGGATCATGAAGACCCCCGAGAGGAAGTCGGTGACCAGGTTCCGGGCGCCGAAACCGAGCGCGACGCCGGCGACCCCGGCGGAGGCGAGGAGCGGGGCCAGGTTGATCTGGAACGCGCCCAGGATCATCAGGGCCGCGGTGCCCAGGATCAGGAACGAGGCCACCGAACGGAGCACCGAGCCGATCGCCTCCGACCGCTGGCGGCGGCGCTCCGCGTTGACCAGGAGACCGCCGAGCGCGGTGCCCTCCACGGCCTGCGCGCTGCGGTTCATCCGTTCTATGAGCTTGGTCAGGGCGCGGCGGACCGCGATGCGCAGCACGACCGCGACCGCCGCGATGAGGATGATCCGCAGGCCCGTGTTCAGCCAGGTGGACCAGTTCTCCTCCACCCAGCCCGCGGCGTCTCCGGCCTGCCTCGCGGCTTCGTCCAGCGAGCCGCCGGGCTCCGGTGACGGGGCTGCGGCCAACAGGGCGGACAGGGACACGGCGAAACCTCCAGGGGCGAGCGCTGAGCGGAAGAGCGCTGAACAACCACACTAACGGGGCATCACCCGTGCTCCGTTTCCGTGAACGGGGGGAGAGACACGGCTCACCCGGAGATATGGAACGGATAAGGGGGCGGGGGCGGCCGGGGTGCCGCCGGGCACGACCGCGGGAAAAATTCCTTCCGGCCCGTTACCCGCACGTGGTGGCGCTTCGACCAGGCGTGAGGGGAGACTGAGAGCGGAGATCGTCCCGGCGCGAGCCACGCGCCGCCGGCGTACAAGGAGGCATCCGTGCCGCATGTCCTGGTTCTCAACGCGTCGTACGAGCCGCTCGGCGTCGTACCGCTCCGCCGCGCACTCGTCCTCGTCCTCGAGAACAAGGCCATCTGTCTTGAGGAGTCCGGCGCCCTCATGCACAGTGCAACCCGGGCCGTCCCGGCCCCCAGCGTCGTCCGGCTCAAGCGGTTCGTCCGCGTCCCCTACCGCGGTCCGGTGCCGCTGACCCGGCGGGCCCTGTTCGCCAGGGACGGCGGGCGCTGCATGTACTGCGGGGCCGCGGCGACCAGCGTCGACCACGTCATCCCGCGCAGCCGGGGCGGCCTGCACGCCTGGGACAACGTGGTGGCGGCCTGCCGCCGCTGCAACCACGTCAAGGCCGACCGCCATCTGCCCGAGCTCGGCTGGCGGCTGCACCAGCAGCCCGCCCCGCCGACCGGACTGGCCTGGCGGATCATCGGCACGGGGCACCGCGACCCGCGCTGGCTGCCCTATCTGCAACCGTTCGGCGCGGACGACGCGATGGCCCGGATCGACGGCGTCTCCGCCTGAGACCGGGCCCGCGTGCTTCCCGGGGCGGTCCGCCGCACCGGGGCCCCGGCCTGCCGTGGCCCGCCCCGCCGCCGTGCCCCGTCAGTCGTCCTCCGCCACCGCGTACGCCTCGGCCGACCAGAGCGAGATGCCGTACTTCGTGGCCCGCTCGTCGCCCACGACCCGCACGAACCGGGTGTCCTGCGCGTCCATCCGCACCGACTCGCGGCCGCCCCGGCCCTCGCGGACGGTCGCGGCGGTGCGCCAGTAGCGGCCGTCCGACGACACCTGGACGCGGTAGCGCGACGGGTACGCGTCCTGCCAGTGCAGCACCACCCGGCCGAGGCGGACCGGGGCGGGCAGTTCCGCCTGCCACCACGCCTCGTCCTCGGCCGGTGAGGACCAGCGCGTCTCCGGGTCGCCGTCGGACGCGGCGGACGCCGGGAAATCGGCGGTCTCGTCGCCCGACGAGGAGGCGGCGGCCCCGCGCAGCAGGTCGGGCCCGGCGGTACGCGGGTAGGCCCGCACGGTCAGGGTGGTCCGCTCGTCCCCGAAGGCGAACGGCACCTCGTACTCGCCGGCCGGGGTGTCCTCCGGGACCGTGATCTCCACCGGGACCTCGGTCCGCGCCCCGCGCGGCACGGTCGTCCGCTTCGGCACCCGGACCTCGATGCCCTCGGGCGCCTTCGCGGTCAGCCGCCCGCGCACCTCGGCCGGGCGCCGGCCGGACAGCCGGGCCCGGACCTCCTGCGCCCCGCCGCCGATGACCGCGTCCGTCTCGCCGCGCGCCAGGTCCAGCCGGGCGGCCGGCTCGTCGCCGAACCAGGGCACCAGGGAGCGCACGTCCGGGGCGGTCCCCGCGCGGACGGACGCGCCGGCCAGCGGCGGGATGATCAGGGGCGGGGCACCGCCCGCCAGCGGGGTCGCGGCCGGCCAGCTGATCCGGACCGCGTCGGCCCGCACCCCCTCGCCCGCCGCCTGGGTCCACCCGCTCGCCGACAACGGGCCGAGCGCGCGCCACCCCTCGCCCGGAACGTGCGCCTGGACCGTCGCGCCCGCCGCCGCGCCGTCGTCCGGCACGGTCGTCGCGGTGACCGCCTCCAGCGGGCGGGCCCGGTCCAGCCGCACCGTGTAGCTGCCCGGGGCCTCGGACACCTCGCCGCCCGGCCGGTCCGTGCCGGTCCAGGAGCGGGCCTCCTCGCGGACCCGGTCGAGGAACGCGTCGAGGACGCCCTCGCCGACCTTCGCGCCGCCCGCCGCGATGTCCTCGCGGACCGGTTCCAGCGCCAGGGAGGCCTGCCAGGCGGCGGCCCCGTCGCCCCGGGCCTGGGCGCGCAGCAGGTCAACGGCCAGCTCGCCCGCGTGGCCGTAGCGGGACAGCTGCGCGGTCCACGGGCGGACCTCGGCCCCGAGCCGCCCGCCGGCGACGTCCGCGAGCCGCGCCGGGGCCGCCCGCATCCCGCCGAACGCCTCCCGCAGCCGGTCCGCCGCCGCGTCGAACGCCTTGCCGTCGCCGTCCGCGTACGCCGTGCGGAACGCGGCGATCAACGGCCGCAGATACGCGGACTCGGTGGAGCCGAGCACGGAGCCCGCGCTGTTGCCCGCGAGCGCCCGCAGCGCGTCGGCGCTCCGGCCGTCGCCGCCCGCGAGGTCGTCGATCGCGGCCTCCCAGGACTTCGCGGGGTCGTAGCCCCTCGGGTTCCACGCGAAGTCGGCGGCCGTGAAGAGCGGGATGCGGGAGGCGGCGGGCTGCTCCATCGCATTGGCCAGCAGCGCCGCCGAACCGGACGCCACCGCCGGGTCCCGGCCGGTGTACGGGCCGAGGAAGATCCGGTCCTGCGCGTAGTCGTTGACCGGGTAGTTGTCCATGGTCATCAGCGGGTGCCCGAACGCGGCACGCGCCTCGGCCAGTTCACCGCCGGTGATGGTCCTCGGCACGACTCCGACGCCCGTCCAGGCGACCTCGACCCCCTCCGCCAGCTCCCGCGCGAGCGCCGTGCGGTACGCGGTCGCGCCGTCCTGGTAGTACTCCGTCGGCATCACCGACAGCGGCAGGGCGTCCGGGTGCCGCTCCGCCAGGTGGCGGGCCACGCCGTTCACGACACGGGCCTGCGCCCGGGCCGCCGCCCGGGGGCCGCTGCCGAAGGCGTCCGCGTCGGCCGCGCAGTGCCACTCGCTGTAGCTGACGTCCTGGAACTGCACCTGGAAGGCCCGCACCCCCAGGTCCCACATCGCGTCCGTCTTCCGCGCCAGCGCCTTGAGGTCGCGGTCCGAGGACAGGCACATGGACTGGCCCGGCGCGACCGCCCAGCCGAGCGTCACATGCTCGGCCGCGGCCCGTCGGGCCAGCGCCCGGATGCCGGCCTTCCGTGCCGCCGGGTACGGGTCGCGCCAGCGGGCCTGGCGGTACGGGTCGTCGCCCGCCGCGTACAGATAGCGATTCTGCTTGGTGCGCCCCAGGAAGCCGAGCTGCGCGAGCCGTTCCTCCTGGCTCCACGGCTGCCCGTAGAACCCCTCGGTCAGCCCGCGTACGGCGGTGGCCGGCCAGTCCCGGACGGCGACCCCGGCGATCCTCCCGCCCCGGACCAGCTGGCGCAGCGTCTGCACCGCGTGGAACAGCCCGTCCTCGCCGACGCCCTCCAGGGCCACGGTGTCGCGCTTCGCGACCCGCCCGGAAGCCAGCCGGTAACCGCCCGCCGGCAGATCCGCGCGGGCCGGGGCACCCAGGGCGCGGAGCGCGTCCGCAGCCCCGTCGCCGCCCAGCCGCAGGACGGGGCCGGCGCCCGGCAGCGTCTCGTGGACCGTGCGCACCCCGGCGTCCTCCAGGACCGCGCGCAGCGCCTTTACGGCGTACGGGTCGGCCTCCGCGTCCGCGATCAGGGTGACCTCGCGGCCCAGGGCGACGGCGCGCCCGGCCGCCTCCATGGTCTGCGGGCGCGGCCACACGGCGGGGAGGGCGGCGTCCGCCGCGCGGCTCCGGTCCGCCGCCGGCCTGGTCGCCGGGTCCGGGGGAGCGGCGAGCGCGGGCGGGGCCCCGGCGGCGAGCAGCCCGCCGAGCACGGCCACGGCGACGGCCGTCGCCCGCGTCCTCCCACTGAGCCGCATCCCTGTCTCTCCCCTCGTCCCACCAGTGGGTACCGAGCCCACCACCCCGCGCGCGAGGGTGTCAATGCGCGAGGCGTTCGGTACGGAAATGCCCTGATGTGACCGGTGTGATGAACGGGGCGCGTGCGGCGGGGCCCTACGCGAAAGACAGCGCCGAATGGCCGAAAAAGGCGAACGTCTTGCGGGCAACGGGCCCTGCGGGAACGGAATGTGACCCGGAGCACGTTGAACTCGTTGTTGTCACGCCTACGTCTGCGGCGGCGCCCGCTGGGTAGGCCGTCACTGTCCTGTTCTCCACGGCCAGGAGGCCACCATGCCCGCCATCGCGCAGCGCCCGCTCTCCGCCCTCTCCAAACAGGCATCCGGTCCCGCCCCGCTGATCAGCGCCTGCCCCGCCACCCTGCCCGGCCCGCTCACGAGCGAACCGCCGCTCGCCGACGCCATACCCCTGACCAGCGAGCCCCCGCTCGCCGAGGCCACCCCCCTGACCAGCGAGCCGCCGCTCGCCGTCCTCGCCCCGCTGACCAGCGAACCGGCCGCGTCCGGCTGCGCATGGGGCACGGAGTCCCCAGGAGTCTGAATGGGCTTGTCCCGGCTCGCCGCACTGCACGGCGTCGCCACCGCCTTCTCCCCGTCCGCCGGTGTCACCGAGCCCGTCCCCGAGACCACGGTCGTCGCCGTGCTCGGCGCGCTCGGCGTCGACGCCACGACGCCCGAAGCGGTACGCGACGCCCTCGCCGCCGCCGAGTCGGCCGCCCGCACCCGGCTCCTCCCGGAGACGCTGGTGGTGTGGTCCGGCGAACCGCTGCCACCCGCGCTGACCGGGCTGCCGCCCGGCACGGAGCTGGCCTTCCGGCTGGAGGAGGGCGACGAGCAGGCGGAACCGGCCAGGTTGCGGGTGCCCGCCGGGGAGCCTGATCCGAAGACCCCCGGGGCCGCCCCGGCGGGCGGGCATCCGGCCGGTCCGGGAAGCGCCCCCGCCGTCCCCCGCTGGTGGGCCGAGCCCCCGCTCGGCGTGCACCGGCTCACCGCCCACGCGCCGGACCGCGAGCCCCAGGACTGCACGCTCGTCGTCGCCCCGGCCCGGGCGCCGCAGCCGCCCGCCCGCACCCACGGCTTCCTCGTCCAGCTCTACTCCCTGCTCTCCGCCCGCTCCTGGGGCATGGGCGACCTCGGTGACCTCGCCGACCTCGCCTCCTGGTCCGGCCGCCGGCTCGGCGCCGGCTTCGTCCAGGTCAACCCGCTGCACGCGGCGGTGCCCGGCGACCCCACCGACCCCTCGCCCTACCGCCCGTCATCGCGGCGCTTCCCCGACCCGGTGCACCTGCGCGTCGAGTCCGTCCCGGAGTACGGGCACGTGCCCGACCCGGCCGCGCTCGACACGCTGCGCCGCAAGGGCGCCGAGCTGCGGGAAGCCGTCCTGGACAAGGGCGCCCTCATCGACCGGGACGCCGTCCTGGCGCTCAAGCGGCAGGCCCTCGACCTGATCCTCGCGGTGCCCCTCACGCCCGGGCGGCACGCCGAGTACTGCGACTTCCTCGCCGCCCAGGGGCGTGCCCTGGAGGACCACGCCCTGTGGTGCGCGCTCGCCGAGGTGCACGGCCCCGACTGGCACGGCTGGCCGGACGGGCTGCGCGACCCCCGGTCCGACGCCACCGCCCGCGCCCGCGCCGAACTGCTCGACCGGGTCGACCACCACTGCCGGCTCGCCTGGCTGACCGACACCCAGCTCGCCGACGCCCAACGGGCCGCCCGGGAAGCCGGGATGGCCGTCGGCGTCGTCCACGATCTCGCGGTCGGCGTGCACCCCGGCGGCGCCGACACCTGGGCCCAGCAGGACGCCTTCGCCCACGGCATGTCCGTCGGCGCGCCCCCGGACGCGTTCAACGCGCGCGGCCAGGACTGGGGGCTGCCACCCTGGCGCCCCGACGCCCTCGCCGCCTCCGGCTACGCCCCGTACCGCGGCCTCCTGCGCGGCGCCCTCGCCCACGCGGGCGCCCTCCGCATCGACCATGTGATGGGCCTGTTCCGGCTCTGGTGGGTGCCCGAGGGCCGCCCGCCCACCGAGGGCACCTACGTCGCGCACGACGCGGAGGCGATGCTCGCCGTCCTCGTCCTGGAGGCGCACCGGGCCGGCACCGTCGTCGTCGGCGAGGACCTGGGCACGGTCGAGCCCGGCGTCCGCGAGGCGCTGGCCCGGCGCGGCGTCCTCGGCACCTCGGTGCTCTGGTTCGAGCGCGACTGGGCGGGCGACGGACGCCCCCTGGCGCCCGAGCGGTGGCGCCGGGACTGCCTGGCCACCGCGACCACCCACGATCTGCCCTCCACCGCCGCCCGGCTGACCGGCGACCATGTGACGCTGCGCCACCGCCTCGGCCTGCTCACCCGCCCCCTGGACGAGGAGCTGAGGGAGGACGGCGCGGACACGGCCGAGTGGCTGGCCCTGCTCACCCGGCTCGGGCTGCTCCCCGGGGGCGCTGCGCTTCCCGGGATCGAGGGCGGCGCCGACGAGGAGGCGGCCGTCCAGGCCGTCCACCGCTTCCTGCTGCGCACGCCCGCCCGGATGACCGGGATCTGGCTGCCCGACACCGTCGGCGACCGCCGCCCGCAGAACCTCCCGGGCACCTGGGACCAGTACCCCAACTGGCGGCTGCCGATCGCCGACGCGGAGGGCGTCCCGGTCACGCTGGAGCAACTGGTCGCCTCGCCCCGGCTGCACCGCCTGATGGACGTCCTGCTCGCCCCGCGGGAGCCCGGGGAGGTCCGCGTGCCGTGATCGGGACCCCGTACGGCACCCCCGGGCGCGCGGCCCGCGCGGGCGTTCGCTACGTTTGCACCGTGGACAAGAAGAACGCTATGCGCGCCGGCGCCGTCGCCGCCGGAACGACGCTGATGATGCTGCTGATGTCGTCCCCCGCGCTCGCGCTCACCCGCGACGACGGCGACGACCCGGGTACCGGCCTGAGCGTGATCGACACGCTCGGCCTGTTCGTCCTGGCGCCCCTCGTCCTGTTCGGGATCATCGCGGGCCTGGTCATGGTGCTCGACAAGTCCAAGAAGCAGGCCTGACCCACCTGCCCGGCGACCGGGGTCACGCCCCGGTCCCGCCCCGCACGCCACGGGTGCGCCGCACGGTGACCATCACCGCGCGGCGCACACGCGTGTCCGGACCCGGGCGCGCCGGTAGGTTGCGCCCATGACCGAGTGGGACGTCAAGAAGCTCCGCATCCTGCGCACCCTGCGCGACCGGGGCACGGTCACCGCGACCGCCGACGCCCTGCTGATGACCCCCTCGGCGGTCTCGCAGCAGCTCTCCAACCTGGCCAGGCAGCTCGGCGTACCGCTCCTGGAGGCCCAGGGCCGGCGGGTCCGCCTCACCGACGCCGCCCATCTCGTCCTGCGCCACACCGAGGCGGTCTTCGCCCAACTGGAGCGCGCCGACGCCGAACTGACCGGCTATCTGCGCGGTGAGGCGGGCGAGGTCCGGGTCGCCGCGTTCGCCACCGCCGTGCCCGCCCTCGTCGTCCCGGCCGTGCAGCGGCTGCGCGCCGACGCCCGTCCCGGCCCCGACGTCCGGGTGCGCGAGGCGGAGGCCGCCCAGGCGTACGAACTGCTCGCCGCCGCCGAGGTCGACCTCGCCCTGTCGCTGGCCGCCGACGCCCCGACGGCCCGCGACCCCCGGTTCACCGTCCTGCCGCTTCTCGCCGACCCGCTCGACGTGGCCCTGCCGGCCGGCCACCGCCTCGCGGACGCGCCCGGGCTGCGCCTCGCCGACCTGTCCGCCGAGCCCTGGATCTACGGCGGCTCGGGCCCCTGGTCGGAGATCACCGTCTCCGCGTGCCGGGCGGCGGGCTTCGTACCCGAGCAGGCGCACAGCGCGTCCGGCTGGACGGCGATCCTCGCGATGGTCGCCGCCGACCTGGGGATCGCCCTGGTCCCGCGCATGGCCTCGGCGGAACGGCACGGCCGGGAGGGCGTGGTGATGCGGGTCCTCGACGCGGACCGGCCGCGCCGCCATGTCGTGGCCGCCGTCCGGCGCGGGGGAGAGGACGCCCCGGCGGTGGCCCGGGTCCTCGCGGCGCTGCGCGAGACGGCGGAACCGTACGGGGACGGTGAGACCGTTCAGCTCGGCTGAACAATCCGTGCGGAAACTTTCGATGGACCTACCGGCTTCCGGCGTACGACAGTGAACGCATGACCACCGAACAGGATGAGATCCGGCACGACGACCCCCACGCCAATGACGCGGCCCCGTACGGCGGCGGTGACCCCTACGCCGACTACCGCACCGCCGACCTCCCCTTCACCGACCTCGTGGACCTCGCCGACCGGCGGCTCGGCGCGGGCGTGATCGCCGCCAACGACGAGTTCTTCGCCCAGCGCGAGAACCTGCTCCTCCGGGAGCGCGCGGTCTTCGACCCCGAGCACTTCGGTCACAAGGGCAAGATCATGGACGGCTGGGAGACCCGCCGCCGGCGCGGCGCGGACGCCGACCACCCCTTCCCGGCCCCCGACGAGCACGACTGGGCGCTGATCCGGCTCGGTGCCCCCGGCGTCATCCGCGGCATCGTCGTGGACACCGCCCACTTCCGCGGCAACTACCCGCAGCGCGTCTCCGTCCAGGCCACCCGCGTCGAGGGCGCGCCCGGCCCGGAGGAACTGCTCGCCGACGACGTGAAGTGGGAGGAGATCGTCCCCCCGACCCCCGTGCGCGGCCACGCCGCCAACGGCTTCGAGATCACCGGCGGACGCCGCTACACCCACATCCGCCTCTGCCAGCACCCCGACGGCGGCATCGCCCGCCTCCGCGTGCACGGCGAGGTGGTCCCCGACCCGTCCTGGCTGGCCACGCTCGGCACCTTCGACCTGCTCTCGGTCCTGAACGGCGGCAGTTACGAGGACGCCTCGGACCGGTTCTACTCCTCGCCGACCCAGATCATCCTGCCGGGCACCTCCCGCAAGATGGACGACGGCTGGGAGAACCGCCGCCGCCGGGTCCGCGACACCAACGACTGGGTCCGCTTCCGGCTGCCCGCCCAGGGCGCCGTCCGCGCGGTCGAGATCGACACCGCCTACCTCAAGGGCAACGCGGCCGGCTGGATCGCCCTGCACGGCCGGGACGGCGGGAGCGGCGAGTGGTTCGAGATGATCCCGCGCACCCGCCTCCAGCCCGACACCCTGCACCGCTTCCCGCTGCCGGCGGAGGCCGTGGTCACCCACGTACGCCTCGACGCCTTCCCCGACGGCGGCGTCGCCCGCATGCGCCTGCACGGCTCCCTGACGGAGACCGGCGCCGCCGAGCTGACCGCCCGCTACGAGGCGTCCGCTTCGTAACACCCCCCGCTCCCGCCCGGCGGACGGCTGCGCTTCAGCGCCTGTCCGCCGGGCGGTTTCCACGTGCCCCCTCCGTCGCCGCCCACGTGCTCCTCCCGCCGTCACCCCCTCCCGCTCCCGGAAGAATTGCCGGGTGTGAAGGGCCGGTGAACGGGCAGAGGGGTGTTCGTGCCCATGTCCATTCGCCTCCCCGGCCCCGCCCGTCCGGTCCGGAACGCCTCCCGGGGCGGCGCCGTCCGCCGTTCCCGTGCGGTAGCAGGAGCGTTCGAGTGATGGCATACGCTGCGAGTGATCGCAGTCAAGGGCCTGAGGCAGAGGGAGCCAACCCGGTGACGAAACAGGATGTATCGGCCAGGCTGGCCGAGCTGCTCTCGAAGCAGCAGGAATCGCTCGGCGGAGCGTGGGTGGAGGCCGTCGCCCGCACCCTGCGCGGCCGCATATCGCTCGCCGAACTCGACCGGGAGCTGCGCGAGCTGTACACGGCTCTGGTCCAGGGCCTGCGCGGAGACGGGCTCGACTGGCAGGGCGACGCCTACGCGGAGCTGCGCGCGCTGCTCGCGGAGCTGTCCCGGGCCCGGGCCCGCCAGGGATTCACCCCGACCGAGACGGCCACCAGCGTCCTGGCCGCCAAGGACGTCCTCGCGCCCACCGACGAGACCCCGGCCGAGGATGTCCACTCCTACCTCCAGCTCAGCAGGCTGATCGACGCCCTCGGACTCTTCACCCTCGAGGTCTACGCGAAGACCCGCGAAGAGGTCATCAGCGCGCAGGCCGAGCAGCTGATGGAGCTGTCCACGCCCGTCGTGAAGCTGTGGGACGGTGTGGTCGCCGTGCCGCTGGTCGGCACCCTCGACTCGGCCCGCACCCAGGTGGTGATGGAGAAGCTGCTCCAGGCGCTCGTCGACACCGGCTCCGACCAGGCCATCATCGACATCACCGGTGTTCCCGCCGTGGACACCGAGGTGGCCCAGCACCTGCTCAAGACGGTGGTCGCCGCCCGGCTGATGGGCGCCGACTGCATCATCTCCGGCATCAGTCCCCAGATCGCCCAGACGATCGTCGCGCTCGGCATTCAGTTCGGCGACATCGTCACCAAGTCCTCGCTGGCCGACGCCCTCAAGCACGCGTTGCGCCGGACCGGTGCGGAAACCACGCTGTCCGGCGGCGCGGCGTGAGCGAGCGCGTACCCGTACTGAAGATCGGAGACGTCCTCCTCGTCTCCATCCAGGTCGAGCTGGAGGACCAGGTCGTCCTGGAACTGCAGGACGACCTCGCTTCGCGGATCGTCGAATCCGGCGCCACCGGGGTGGTCATCGACATCACCGCCGTGGAGATCGTCGACTCCTTCGTCGGCCGCATGCTGGCGACCACGGCCTCCATCTCCCGCCTGCTCGACGCGCAGACCGTCGTCGTCGGCATGCGGCCCGCCGTGGCCATCACCCTGGTGGAACTGGGGCTCTCCCTCGGCGGCGTGCGCACGGCCCTCACCCTGGAAAAGGGACTGGAGATCCTGGCCCGGCGCGGCGACGCCAGTCCGGCCAGGCGATGAATACCTCTCCGCTCGTCCCCGACGCCGACCACGAGACCGTGCCGATCGCCAGCAACGACGACGTGGTCCGGGCCCGGCAGCTGGTGCGCACCCTCGCCCAGCGCTGCAAGCTCTCCCTGGTCGACCAGACCAAGCTCGTCACCGCCGCGAGCGAACTGGCCCGCAACACCCTGGTGTACGGCGGCGGCGGGGTCATGCGCGCGGGCCTGGTGCGCCGGGACGGCAAGGCCGGCGTGACCGCGGTCTTCGAGGACTCCGGGCCCGGCATCCCCGATGTCGAACAGGCGCTGACCGACGGCTGGACGTCCGGCGGCGGGCTCGGCCTCGGGCTGAGCGGGGCGCGCCGGCTGGTCGACGACTTCGTCCTGGACACCGAGCAGGGCAGCGGAACCCAGGTCGCGGTGACCAAATGGGCACGCTGACGCTTCCCGTCCTGGACGCCGAGGACGTCGTCTGGCTCCGGGACCAGGAAGCGCTGCCCGCGGCGGCCCGGGTCGCCTCCCTGGCGCTCGGCCGCCGCATCGGCCTCGACGAGCAGCGGTGCGCCGAGGTCGCCCTCGCGGTCAGCGAGGCGGCCACCAACCTGCGCAGGCACGCCGTGGAGGGTTCCTTCCTGCTGCGCGCCGTACGCACGCCCAGCGACGCGGGCCTCGAATTCGTCACTCTGGACGAGGGCCCCGGCATGGCGGACATCGCGCACGCCCTCTCCGACGGCGCCTCGACCGCCGGCACCCTCGGCATCGGCCTCGGCACCATCGTCCGCCTCGCCGACTCCTTCGACCTGCACTCGCTGCCCGGCCGGGGCACCGTGCTGACCGCCCGCTTCTGGCAGCGCGAGACGGCGGGCCGGATGGCCGCCCTGGGCCGCCCCGTGGTCGAGGGCCTGACCAGGACGATCACCGGCGAAGAGGTGTGCGGCGACGCCTGGGCAGCCCGCCGCGTCCCCGGCGGCCACCCCGCTGAACCGGCCTCCGCGCCGCCGCGCCCGGCCCGGGACGAGCGCCTCGGCTGGGCGCAGCTGACCGGGTACCGGCAGCCGGGTCCCGCGGGGGCGGGGCACGACCGGGTGGCGGCCGGGCAGGGCGGCCCCGACGCCCTGCTGGTGCTCCTCTGCGACGGCCTGGGCCACGGGCCCCTCGCCGGGCGCGCGGCCCAGGCGGCGGTGACCGCGTTCCGCGACACCCGCGCCGAGCAGCCCGACGCGATCATCGGGGAGATCCACAAGGCCCTGCGCGGCGGCCGGGGCGGCGCCGTCGCCGTCGTCCGCGTCGAACCGGACGCCGGCACCCTGGCCTTCTGCGGCGTCGGCAACGTGAGCACCTATGTGGTGGACCCCGCGACCGGAACCCGCCGCTCCCTGCCGTCGGCGCCCGGCATCGTGGGCCACCAGCTTCCGACCCTGCGGACCGTACGACAGCAACTGCCCGCGAACAGCGCGGTGATCATGCACTCCGACGGCCTCACCGAACGCTGGCGGGCGGAGACGATGCCCGGATTCCTCGAACGGACCCCGCTCGTCGCCGCCGCCCAACTGCTGCGCGAGGCGGGCGTGCGCCGGGACGACGCCGGCGTCGTGGTCGCGAAAGGAGCCTGGTGACCAGCTTCGCGGCGCTCGGCGCCGACCCGCTCGTCTCCTTCCCCATCACCACGGAGCAGGACGTCTTCCTGCTGCGCCGGAGCGGCAAGTCGGCCGCCGAGGCGCTCGGGGTGGAGAAGCAGGACCAGATCAGGCTCGCCACCGCGCTGAGCGAGCTGGGCCGGGACCTGCTGGGCTCCGACGGCCTGACCGTCGCCTTCGGGGTGACCCGCCGCCCGCTGCCGCTGCTGCTCGTCGGCATCGACTGGACGGAGGAGCGGGACCTCGGCTGCGAGGCCGTCCAGGCCGCGTCCCGCCTCGTGGCCGTGCACTACGCGCCGTCCGAGCACGCGGTGACCGTCGAGCAGCCGCTCACCTCGGCCGGACGGACGGCCGAGGCGATCGAGCAGGCGCGCGAAGCCGTCCTGGCCCACACGGAGGCCGGGGTTCCGGACGACAACCGGGCCCAGACCAGCGACCTGATAGCCGCGCTCGTCGAGTCCCGGGCGCAGCGCGAGGAACTGCGCCGCCTGAACGAGGAGCTGGAGGAGACCAACCGGGGCGTGGTGGCCCTCTACTCCGAGCTGTCCGAGGAGCTGGAGGAGACCAACCGCGGCGTCGTGGCCCTCTACGCGGAGCTGGAGGAGAAGTCCCGCCTGCTGCGCGAGGCCAGCGAGGCCAAGACGCGGTTCTGGGCCAACGTCAGCCACGAGCTGCGCACCCCGGTCAACTCGGTCGTCGGCCTGGCCCGTCTGCTCCTCGAATTCGACGGTGAGGGGCTGGACGAGGAGCAGCGCCGGCAGATCGGCCTCATCTCCGCGTCGGGCGCCACTCTGCTCGCCCTGGTCGACGAGCTCCTGGACGTCGCCAAGGCCGAATCCGGCCGCCTGGAACCCCACTGGGCGCCTGTGGACCTGCGCGCCGCCCTCGGTCAGCTGCGCGGCACCCTGCGCGGATACGAGTCCCCCGGCGCCGCCGAACTGATCGTGGCCGAGTCCGGGCTGAGCATCGTCAGCGACGAGGTCATGCTCATCCGCGTCCTGCGCAACCTGCTGTCCAACGCCCTCAAGTTCACGCCCTCGGGGACCGTGCGCCTCGACGTGGCGGCGGACCGCGCGGACGGGCGCGACCAGGTCGTCTTCACCGTCTCGGACACCGGAATCGGCATTCCGGAGGAAGAACAGCAGCAGATCTTCGAAGAGTTCTACCAGGTGCGCGGCCTCCATCAGCGCGGCCGCAGCGGCACCGGTCTCGGCCTGCCCTACGCGCGCCGGCTCACCGAACTCCTCGGCGGCAGCCTCGAACTGGCCAGCGAGCCCGGTTCCGGCACCGTGGTCACCGTGACCCTGCCCGCCGACGGCCGGCCCGCCGCCTCGCCCGCCCCGGACGAGCCGGCCGCGCCCGTGGTGGCCGTCCTGGTCACCGTGGACGACGACGACGCCTTCCGCGCCTCCATCCGGCCGCTGCTCGACCAGCTCGCCGGGCGCGTGGTCGAGGTGGGCGAGGGCTGCCGGGCGCGCGACACGGTGCGCCGGGAACGCCCGGACGCCGTCCTCCTCGACCTGCACCTGCCCGACCTCGACGGCTACGCCGTGCTGGCCGAACTCGCCGCCGATCCGGCCCTGACCGCCGTACCCGTCGTGGTCCTCACCTCGACGCCGGCCGGCGACCTGGACCGGGACCGGCTCGCCCACGCGCGGGCGGTCCTGGACAAGGCGGCGCTGAACCTCCCCGAGCTGGCCGCCGCCCTGTCGGGGGCCGGCGACGCCGGGCCCGCGAGCCGGAAGGAGGGCCACGCATGACGGTGCAACGGCACCGGGACGGCGCCGCCGCGACGGTGCTCGTGCTGGACGACAACGAGACCAACCGCTACATCGTCGGCAGCTGGCTGCGCCGGGCGGGCCACACCGTGGTGGAGGCCGCCGACGGCACGGAGGGGCTGACCCTGCTCGCCGCCGCCCCCGACGGCGCGCTGCCCGAACTCGCCGTCGTGGACGTCAAACTGCCCGACATGAGCGGTTTCGAGGTGTGCGAGCAGATCAAGGCCGACCCGCGCACCGCCTCGCTGCCCGTGATCCACGTCTCGGCGACCGCGATCGAGCTGAGCGACCGCACTCAGGGCCTCCACCGGGGTGCCGACGCCTATCTCACCGAGCCGATCGCCCCGGACGAGTTGCTGGCCACGGTCACCGCGGCGCTGCGCTACGCCCGCGCCCGGCGCCGCGCCGAGCGCCTCGCCACCCGCGTGGCCGCCCTCAACAGCAGCACCCTGGCCGTCTACGCGGCGAAGGACGGGGAGACGTTCACCTCGGCCGCGGCAGCCGGGGCCGCGACACTGATGGAGTCACCCGCCGTCGCCATCGGCCTCAGCCCCGACAACCGTCTGCTGCACCTGGCCGCCGCGCCGGACCGCGGCGGCGCCCGGACCGGCACGGCCCAGCCGGAGGCGCGGCTGCTGGACCTCCTGGCGGAGAAGGCCCTCGGCGACCGGACCGGCACGGAGACCGTGGTCCTGCCGGGCGACGAGTGGCGGGCGCTCGCCTGCCAGGACGACGGCCGCCCGGACGTGTTCCCCGGGGACGTCGCCCTCGTCCTCGCCCGCACGAAACGCGGCCGGCCGCCCGTCGCGTTCGCCGTCCCCGCCGACGCCCTCACCGGTGCGGACGACCGCGAACTGCTCTCGCAGCTGGCCCAGGCTTGTGCGCTGGCCCTCGAAGCCCTGCGCACCCGCAGCGAGGAGCACGCGCTCGTCCTCACCCTGCAGCGCTCCTTCCTGCCCGACCGGCTGCCCGAGGTGCCCGGTGTCGACATGGCCGTGCGCTACGAACCGGCCGTCGACGACGCCGAGATCGGCGGCGACTTCTACGAGGCCATCCGCACCGCGGACGGCCTGCTGCTCGCCATCGGGGACGTGGCGGGTCACTCGCTCAAGGCCGCCATGATCATGGGCGAGGTGCGGCACGCCCTGCGCGCCTACGCCATCGAGGGCCACGACCCGCAGTCCCTGCTGAAGAACCTCGACGCGCTGCTGGTGCGCCTGCGCCCGTCGATGACGGTCACCGTCTGCCTCGTCCTCGTCGAACCGGGCGCGCGCCGCATCCAGGTGGCCAACGCCGGACACATCCCGCCCCTGCTCCGGCACCCGGACGGCACCACCCGCTACCTGACCGAGCACGGCCCCCTCCTGGGGCTCAACCTCCCGCACCCGCCGCCCGTCAGCCACGACGTGCCGGAGGGCTCGACGCTGCTGCTCCTCACCGACGGCCTCGTCGAGGTGCCCGGCGAGAACCTCGACGAGAGCATGCGGAAGCTGGGCGAAACCCTCTCCCGGACCCCGGCCGGCATCGAAGAGCTCTGCGACCGGCTGCTGGCGACGTTCGGCAAGGGCAAGACCGACGACATCGCGCTGCTCGCCGCCCGCCTCGGCTGAACCGGCCGCGAACAGCGCGAAGGGGGCGCCCCGTCGCGGGGCGCCCCCTCAGGACCTGTCCGGTTACGCGGTCGCGGCCGCCGCGTCCGCCGTGCGGGCCCGCAGCGCGCGCTCCACGCCCGAGCGGGACTCCGAGATCAGCCGGCGCAGACCCGCGCCCGGCTCGGCCGAGGCCAGCCAGGCGTCCGTGGCGTCCAGGGTCTCCTGCGAGACCTGGAGCGCCGGGTACAGGCCGATCGCGACCTGCTGGGCCATCTCGTGGCTCCGCGAGTCCCAGACGCCCTTCACCGAGGCGAAGAACTTCTCCGTGTACGGGGCCAGCAGCTCGCGCTGGTCCGTCTGCACGAAGCCGGCGATGACCGCCTCCTGGAGGGAGTTCGGCAGCTTGTCGGACTCCACGACCGACGCCCACGCCTCGGCCTTGGCCTCCTCGCTGGGCCGCGCCGCCCGCGCCGACGCCGCGTGGCGCTCGCCCGCCGCCGTCCGGTCCCGCGCGTACTCGGCGTCGATCTCCTCCTCGTCGAGGAGCCCGGTGGCGGCGAGCCGCTGGACGAACGCCCAGCGCAGCTCGGTGTCCACGGTCAGGCCCTCGACGGCCTCGGTGCCGTCGAGCAGCGAGCGCAGCAGGTCCAGCTGCTGGGGGGTGCGGGCGGTGGCCGCGAAGGCGCGCGCCCAGGCCAGCTGGTGGTCGCTGCCGGGCTCCGCCGCGCGCAGGTGCGCGAGCGTCGCGTCGGTCCACTGCGTCAGGCCCGCCTCACGCCACTCCGGCGTCGCGTACAGGTCGATCGCCGTCTTGACCTGGCGGTGCAGCGACTGCACGACACCGATGTCCGACTCCTTGCCGATCCCCGACAGGACGAGGGAGAGGTAGTCGCGGGTGGCCAGTTCGCCGTCGCGGGTCATGTCCCAGGCGGACGCCCAGCACAGGGCGCGCGGCAGCGACTCGGTGAAGTCGCCCAGGTGCTCGGTGACGACCCGCAGCGACTCCTCGTCCAGGCGGACCTTCGCGTACGACAGGTCGTCGTCGTTGAGCAGGATGACGGCCGGGCGCGCGGTGCCGGCCGGGAACGGCACCGCGGTGCGCTCGCCGTCGACGTCGAGCTCGATCCGGTCCGTGCGCACGAGCTTGCCGTCACCATCGAGGCCGTAGCAGCCGATGGCGATCCGGTGCGGACGCAGCGTCGGCTCGCCCTTCGCACCGGCGGGCAGCGCGGGCGCCTCCTGGAGCACGGTGAACGAGGTGACGTGACCGTTCTCGTCGGTCTCGATCTCCGGGCGCAGGATGTTGATCCCGGCCGTCTCCAGCCACGCCTTCGACCAGGTCTTCAGGTCGCGGCCGGAGGTCTCCTCCAGCGCGCCGAGCAGGTCGGCCAGCCGCGTGTTGCCGAAGGCGTGCGCCTTGAAGTACGCCTGGACGCCCTTGAAGAACTCGTCCATGCCGACGTACGCCACCAGCTGCTTCAGGACCGAGGCGCCCTTGGCGTACGTGATGCCGTCGAAGTTGACCAGGACGTCGTCCAGATCGCGGATGTCGGCCATGATCGGGTGGGTCGAGGGCAGCTGGTCCTGCCGGTAGGCCCACGTCTTCATGGAGTTGGCGAACGTGGTCCAGGAGTGCGGCCACCCGGAGCCCTCGGCGTACGCCAGGCAGGCGATCGAGGTGTAGGTGGCGAACGACTCGTTCAGCCAGAGGTCGTTCCACCACTCCATCGTGACGAGGTCGCCGAACCACATGTGGGCCAGCTCGTGCAGGATGGTCTCGGCGCGCGTCTCGTACGCCGCGTCCGTCACCTTGGACCGGAAGACGTACTGGTCGCGGATGGTGACCGCGCCCGCGTTCTCCATCGCGCCCGCGTTGAACTCCGGCACGAAGAGCTGGTCGTACTTGGCGAACGGGTACGCGTAGTCGAACTTCTCCTGGAACCAGTCGAAGCCCATCCGGGTCACGTCGAAGATCGCGTCCGCGTCCAGGTACTCGGCGAGCGAGGGCCGGCAGTAGATGCCCAGCGGGACGGTCCGGCCGTCCTTCTCGTAGCTGCTGTGCACCGAGTGGTACGGACCGACGATCAGCGCGGTGATGTACGAGGAGATGCGCGGCGTCGGCTCGAACGACCAGACGTCGTCCTTCGGCTCCGGCGTCGGCGAGTTCGAGATCACGGTCCAGCCCGACGGGGCCTTCACGGTGAACCGGAAGGTCGCCTTCAGGTCGGGCTGCTCGAAGCTCGCGAAGACGCGGCGCGCGTCCGGCACCTCGAACTGGGTGTACAGGTACGCCTGCTGGTCGACCGGGTCGACGAAGCGGTGCAGGCCCTCACCGGTGTTGGTGTACGCGCAGTCCGCGACGACCTTCAGCTCGTTGGTCCCGGCCTGGAGGTGCGGCAGCGTGATGCGCGAGTCGCGGAAGACCGCCGCGACGTCCAGCGGCCTGCCGTTCAGCTCGACCTCGTGCACCGCGGGGGCGACGAGGTCGATGAAGGTCTCCGCGCCGGCTTCGGCGGAGTCGAAGCGCACCAGGGTGACGGACCGGTAGGTCCCGCCCTCCTGCGCCCCGGAGAGGTCGAGATCGATCTCGTACGCGTCCACGGTCAGCAGGCGCGCCCGCTCCTGTGCCTCTTCGCGGGTCAGATTCGTGCCAGGCACGCGGTCATCTCCTTGCTCTGTGATGTTTTCCGCCATCCTTCCACGGGACCCGTACCCAGGGCGATGTCCGTTTTCCGCCGGACCGGGACGTCCTGGCGCGGCACGCTCGGAACCATGACCACTTACGAGGCACGCGCCATCGAACCGGACGCGCTGAAGGAACTCCGGGAGACCGACGACGCCGGGCGGCCCTGCGTCCCGTACACCGCCACCGAGGGCGGCGCCCCGCTGCGGTGCTGCCTGCGCGGCAGCGAACCGGGGGAGCGCATCGCCCTCGTCTCCTACGCCCCGCTGCGCCGCTGGGCGGCGGCGGCCTGGGCCCGGCCGGGGGCGTACGACGAGCAGGGCCCGGTCTTCGTCCACGCCGACGCGTGCGACGGGCCGGAGCCCGGCCGGAAGGGCTACCCCTTCTCCCGCGCGGGCGCGCTGCGCACCGTGCGCCGTTACGACGCGGAGGGCCGCATCGTGGGCGGCCGGCTCCTGGAGATCCCCGAGGACGAGGAGCGCGGCTACGACGAGGCGTTCACGGAGGCGTTCGCCGACCCGGCGGTGGCGCTGGTGCACGTACGCGCGGTGGAGTACGGCTGCTGGCACTTCGAGGTGAGGCGCGCATCGGGCCCCTCCGGCGATTGAGGGCGTGGGGCCCGGGGGGCAGCGCCCCCGGACCCCACTACGCCCCGGCGTCAGCCGGCGAGCTCCGCCGCGACGAGCTCCGCGATCTGGACCGCGTTCAGCGCCGCGCCCTTGCGCAGGTTGTCGTTGGAGACGAACAGCGCGAGACCGTTCTCGACGGTCTCGTCGTTGCGGATGCGGCCCACATAGGACGCGTCCTGCCCCGCGGCCTGGAGCGGCGTCGGGATCTCGGACAGCTCGACGCCCGGCGCGTCCTTGAGCAGCTCGTACGCGCGCTCCACGGAGACCGGGCGGGCGAAGCGGGCGTTGACCTGGAGGGAGTGGCCGGAGAAGACCGGGACGCGGACGCAGGTGCCGGAGACCTTCAGCTCCGGGATCTCCAGGATCTTGCGGGACTCGTTGCGGAGCTTCTGCTCCTCGTCCGTCTCGAAGGAGCCGTCGTCCACGATCGAGCCGGCCAGCGGCAGCACGTTGAAGGCGATGGGGCGCTTGTAGACGCCGGGCTCCGGGAAGTCCACGGCCGACCCGTCGTGCGTGAGCTTGTCCGCGTCGGCGACGACCTTGGACGCCTGGCCGTGCAGCTCGGCGACACCGGCGAGACCGGAGCCGGAGACCGCCTGGTACGTGGCGACGGTCAGCGCTTCGAGCCCCGCCTCCTCGTGCAGCGGGCGCAGCACGGGCATGGCGGCCATCGTGGTGCAGTTCGGGTTGGCGATGATGCCCTTGGGGCGGTCCGCGACGGCGTGCGGGTTGACCTCGGAGACGACCAGCGGGACCTCGGGGTCCCTGCGCCAGGCGGAGGAGTTGTCGATCACGACGGCGCCCTGCGAGGCGACCTTCTCGGCGAGCGCCTTCGAGGTGGAGCCGCCGGCCGAGAAGAGCACGATGTCGAGGCCCGTGTAGTCGGCCGTGGAGGCGTCCTCGACGGTGATCTCGCGTCCCTGCCACTCGATGACGGAGCCCGCCGAGCGCGCGGAGGCGAACAGCCGCAGCTCGTCGACCGGGAACTTCCGCTCGGCCAGGATGCCGCGCATGACTGTGCCTACCTGACCGGTGGCGCCGACGATTCCGACCTTCACAGGAACTCCCTCAGACGTACGAACGGGCTCGGTTGCCGGTCCATGATGCGTATGTCCACGCCCGCCTTGTCCAATCCATTGTCCGGCCTGCGGACGAGTGGCGCGCAGCACAGTGGGGGGGGGGGCCGGTGAGCACCCCCCCCCCCCCCCCCCCCCCCCCCCCCCCCACTGCCGTACGGATCACATGTTCAGCACCGTGTGGTTACGGTGTGACCTTCTCGATCACGACGCTGCCGGTGCCCGCCGCGGTGCCCCGGGCGTTCACGAGGCTGACCTCGCCGAAGAACTGCCGGCCCTCGGGGGCCGCACCGGCCACCTTCACCTGCGCGCCGACCGTGGCCGACGCGCCGGGGGCCAGGTTCACGGCCTTCGACTCGTCCACGGAGATCGTGCCGAGCGACGCGGAGTAGTACACGTCCCGGTAGTCGTACTCGGTGGTCCCGGCCGGGACGTCGTATCCGTCGATGACGACGGTGTACGTGCCGGCGGCCGGCTTCACCAGGCTGACGGACTCCTCGGAACCGGCCGTGGTGGAGGCGCCGACCTGGGCGCTCCCCTTGTACACGTACAGGTCGAGGTCGGCGTTGGCGTCACTCGTACCGCCGATGGCGACGTCCAGCTTCTCGACGCCCTCACCGATGGTGACCTCCTTGGTGTACGAGCCACCGGTGGAGATCGACGGGCGCTCGACGTCGGCCGAGCCCAGCGAACCGCCCTTGAGCCTGCCCTCCAGGGCGCCCGCGTCGTTGGTCACCGTCCAGTCGACCGAGGCCGGGGTGCCGATCTTCGCCTCGGCGATGGTCCGCACCGCCGGGTCGAAGGTCGCGCCGAGCAGCGCCACGTCCAGCTTGTACGGGTTGTCCAGCAGCGGCGACGTGCGCCGGGCCTCGACCTCGATCTCCCAGACACCGGGCTGCGGGTCCGCGTAGGAGCGGGCGTCCGGGCGGCAGGTGTTGGACGGGTTCTCGTAGTTCGGGTAGCAGAACGGCGTACCGCTGTCCTCCACCTGCACCCCGTACGGGTGGATGGAGATGAAGCGGGTCTGGCTGCCCGAGCGCAGGGCGCTCATCGCGACCTCAAGGGTCCTGGCGCCCTCGGGAACGGTCACGAAGTACGACGTGGTGCCGTTGCGCTGCACCGAGCCGGACGCCTTGAACGCGTAGGACGGCTTCGCCAGCTCCTTGGAGACGACGACCGTCGTCAGGATCTGCTGGTCGGTGCCGGCGGTCTTCCCGTCGTCCAGCTGGAGGATCGCGCTGTGCACGCCCGCGGTCCGCGGCTGCGCCTGGACCCTGACCGTCACCGGCTTGCCCAGCGGCAGGGAGACCTTCTTGGGGCCGACCAGCGAGAAGGTGCCGTCGTCGTACTTCCAGGAGAGCTTGTGCTCGACCTTCTTGTCCGGGCCCGTGGTGCGGGTGACCGTGACGTCGTAGGTCTTCTTCTGGCCCGCCTTCAGGCCGCCCTCGCGGTCGTACAGGCCGGTGCCGAAGCCCGGGGTCTTCAGCGCGAAGTCGATCGCGGTGTCGACGGGGGCCTTGACCGTGTACTCGTGCGCCGGGGCGCCCTTCTTGGAGATCAGCTTCCAGGCGTCCACGATGTTGATCAGACCGGCGCCCTGGGCGTGCGCGGGCACGTCCTTGATCTTGGTGGCGGTGCTGGTCAGCGCGGTGCGCAGGTCGGCCGGGGGCAGCTCGATGTGCTTCTGCTTCGCGGCGGACAGCAGCAGCGCGGTCGCGCCGGCGGCCTGCGGGGAGGCCATCGACGTGCCCTGGAGCATGGAGTAGCCGGCCGGCAGGGAGTAGCCCGCCTCCTTGACCGGCGAACCGGGCAGCCAGGTCTGCGTCGAGTTGATCGACGCGCCGGGCGCCGTCAGGGTCGGCGCGAAGCCGCCGTCCTCACGCGGACCGCGCGAGGAGAACGGCATCATGTCGTACTTCTTGGTCACGGCCGAGCCGTAGTTGGCGGCCCAGGTCTCCTTGGAGACCGACGCGCCGACCGAGATGACGTGGTCGGCGAGGCCGGGGTCACCGATGGTGTTGACACCGGGGCCGTCGTTGCCGGCCGAGATGACCAGCTGGACGCCGTAGATGTCGATGAGCCGCTTGTAGAGCTCGGAGCGGGCGTTGTTGCCGTCGTTCAGGGGCGGCAGGCCGCCGATGGACATGTTGACGACGTCGACGCCGCGGTTCACGACGAGGTCGATCATGCCCTCGGTGAGCGCGATGTTGGTGCAGCCGCCGGACCAGGTGCAGGCGCGCGAGGAGACGATCTTCGCGCCGGGCGCGGCACCGTTCATCTTGCCGCCGAAGAGGCCGTTGGCGGCGGTGATGCCGGCGACGTGCGTCCCGTGCTCGGACTCGATGACCCCGATGGAGACGTAGTCGGCGGTGTCGCCGGCCGCGTTGTAGACGACGTCCTCGCGGTTCTCCACGACGAACGGGATGCGCTCGGCGACCTCGGTGCGCGGGTCGTCCTTGCCGAAGTAGGAGACCTGGTGCTTCTCCTTGTACGGCTTGAGGGCGGTGTCGTCGCCGAAGTCGCCGTTGTTGTTCAGGTCGACCCGGGAGGCGCCGGTGACCGGGTCGTAGAGCACGGCCCAGGTGTCGGTGGTGTCGCCGTCGCGGTTCAGGTCGCCCGCCATGTCGCCGCCCTTGGTGGCGGCCTCGGCGAACAGGCTGATCCGGTACGAGCCCTTGGGCGCGTTGTACGTGCGCCCCTTGTACGTGAACACCGGGCCGGAGACGGCGTCCGTCATCCGCAGCCAGGTGCCGTCGCCGTCGCTCACCGGGTCGGTGGCGGTCACCCAGTCGGTGATCTTGCGCTCACCGGTGGTGGTCTTCTGGAGCGCGGGGTGCGCGATGTCGACGCCCGCGTCCAGGACGCCGATGGTGATCCCGCGGCCGTCCGCCTTCGGGTGCTGCTTCACGAAGTCGACCGCGCCCGTCTCGAAGGACGGGTTGTACGGGTTCTTCGCGGGCGTCTTCTTCCCGGGGGCCGGGTAGCTGCCGGCGGACTTCGACGCGCTCTTCGCGCCTGTCGCCCGGTCCGCGGCGGGCGTCGGGTCGTCCAGCACGATCTCCTGCTTGAGATCGATGCCGTGGACGGAGCTGAGCTTGGACGCCGCCTTGATCGTGGCCTCGGCGGTCGCGGTCGGCACGGTCGCCCGTACGTATCCGAGCTTGTCGTAGGCGCGTCCCAGCACGGAGCCCTTGACGGCGTCCAGCTGCTTGGTGACCTGCTCGGTCGCGCCGGGGGCGGTCGCGACCATCATCGTGACGTTCTTCTCGCCCTTGGCCTTGGCCTTGGTCAGGACCTCGGCGTCGGCGGAGCCCAGCTTGTCCGCCGGAGCGGTGCCGGCGGCCTTGACGGGTGCGGTGGCCGGGTCGTCGGCGGCGAAGACGGGGGCGACACCGGTGGCGGCCAGCGCGGCCACCAGACCGGCGGCGGCCGCCACCCTGGCCGCTCGTCTCGCTCCGGATATGGAACCGGGGGATTCGGAGGTCATCAGCATCCCTGTATGTGAAAGAGAGAGTCCGGAAATCGGTACCGGATGACCGCTCACCCTTTCGTAAATGACAGGGGTTTGTGGAGAGTTGTGGGGGGCTTGTTGAGTACATGGCGGGATCCCGCCACCGGGGCGGAAGCGTCAGCGGGGACGAACGGGCTGATACGTGACGTAAATCCGGCCATACGAAGGTGTGGTCCCCGTTCAGCGGGGGAGGATCATCACGTACGCCGCCGGCTCCCGGTCCGCCGCCGCCATCAGCGCTGTCCGGACCACGGCCGCCTGCTGCCCGAGCGCGTCCCGCAGCTTCTCCGGCGTGAGGTGGACGACGGTGACCCCGAGCCGTTCCAGGTGCTCGCGCCGGTCCGCGTACGCGGACCACTCGGCCTCGTGCTTCTCGTCGTGGCGGCTGTGGCGCGGGGCCCTGGTCTCCAGCTCCACCGCGACCGCTTCCTCGGGCCAGTAGGCGTCCACGCCGCCCAGGTGCGGGCCGCCGGGCAGCCGCAGGTCGACGTTCCACAGCGGCTCTTCGAGTCCGTGCGCGCGCACCATCTCGTACAGCCGCTCCTCCGCCATCGCCCGGCCCTCGGCGAGCAGCGAGTCGACCGCGTCGACCACCTGCGGCCGGCCGCGCACCTTCGCCCGGTTCAGCTCGCCCACCAGCACCGCGGGCTCGCAGTGGCCGCCGCGCACCGCCTCGGTCAGCAGCCGGCGCACCGTGACCGCGTCCCCGAGCCCGGCCACCGTGTCCGCCAGCGCCCGGGCCACCGGGGCCACCGGCAGCCCGTCCACCCACTCCGGGCGCGGTAGTTCGGCGGTCCGCAGCAGCCGGGCGTACCCGGCCGGGCGCAGCCGCCGCACCCGGGGCACCAGCACATCCACCCGTTCCACGGCGGCGGCGGGCGGCGCGGCGGTGAAGCCGTACAACGAGAGCGCGGCGAGCCCGGTGAGCACCGCGTCGCCGTACGCGGGGTCCGCGGTCCGCGCGGGGGCCGGGCGCCGCCCGGATGCCGGGGGGCGGCCCGCGTACAGCAGGGCGGACCGCAGCCGCTCACGGCCGCTGAGCGGACCGGGGTGCAGGACGAAGACCCCGGGCAGCGGCTGCTGCCACGGGCCACCGTCCCGGCACCGCTCCGCGGCCCGCCCGGCGGACACGCCCATCGCCTTCAACTGGGCGGCGGAGACGACGCGTTGACGCCCGCGCACGGGAGCGGGGCAGCCGGACTGAAGCGGGGTGTTCTGGGTCATGCTCCGGTGTATCCCGCCAACGGCCGGAGCTGTAACCGTTGTTACAGGCCCGTCGACATACCCGGACAAGAACACCGTCCTGCATCACGATCCAGCCCGTCCGGCGCTTGAGGCGGAACCCTTGCCCGGGCAGGGGCAACCAGGCAAGGGCCTCGGGCCGGACGCCCTACGCCACCGAGTCCGCCGCCTGCGCCCGCAGCGCCCGGGCCAGGTCGTCCCGGGCCTCCAGCACCAGCCGCCGCAGCGCCGGCGCCGCGTCCGCGCGGGACTCCAGCCACGCGTCGGTCGCCTCCAGCGTCGCCGGGTCGTCCTGGAGGGCCGGGAACAGCCCCTTGACCACGGCCATCCCGATCTGGATCGACCGCTCGGCCCAGACCCGCTCGATCGCCTCGAAGTACCGCGCGGTGTACGGCGCCAGCAGCTCCCGCTGGGAGGACTGCGCGAAGCCCGCGATCGTCGCCTCCACCAGGGCGTTGGACAGCGCGTCCGACTCGACGACGTCCGCCCACGCCCGGGCCTTCACCTCGGCGGACGGCCGCGAGGCCAGGCACCGCACATGGTGCCGCTTGCCGGAGGCCGTGTCGTCCCGGGCCAGCTCCGCGTCGACCGCCGCCTCGTCGGCCGCGCTGTGGGCGACCAGCGGCGACAGGAACGCCCAGCGCAGCTCCTGGTCGACGTCGAGCCCGTCGATCCTGGCGGTGCCGTCGAGCAGCCCGGCCAGCAGCTGGAAGTCGGTGTCCGACGCGGCGACCGACGCGAAGAACCGGGCCCAGGCGAGCTGGTGCTCACTGCCCGGCACGGCGAGCCGCAGTTCGCCGAGCGCGCCCTCGGCCAGCGCCCGGCCGCCCTCCTCGCGCCACGCGGGAGCCGCGTAGTTCACGAGCGCGCCGCGCGTCCAGGCGTGCAGCATCTGGAGCACCCCGATGTCCGTCTCGCGCCCGGCGAAGGCCAGGACCAGGGAGACGAAGTCGCGGGCCGGCATCAGCCCGTCACGGGTCAGGTTCCACAGCGCCGACCAGCACAGGGCGCGGGCCAGCGGGTCCGTGATGTCGCCCAGGTGCGCGCGCAGGGTGGCGAGCGACACCTCGTCGAAGCGGACCTTGCAGTACGTCAGGTCGTCGTCGTTGACGAGGATCAGCTCGGGCCGCTCGGCCCCCGCCAGCTCTTCGATCACGGTGCGCGGACCCGACACGTCCGCCTCGGCACGCGCGTAACGCACCAGCTCCCCTTCGGGGTTGCGGCGGTACAGGCCGACGGCGACCCGGTGGGGCCGCAGCTCCGGGTGGGACTCGGCGGCCTCCTGGAGGACGGCCAGCTCGGTGATCCGGCCGGCCGCGTCGTAGGTCGCGACCGGGGTCAGCGAGTTGACGCCCGCGGTCTGGAGCCAGGAGCGCGACCAGGTGGTCATGTCCCGCCCGGACGTCTCGGACAGCACCGAGAGCAGGTCCCCGAGCCGCGTGTTCCCGTACGCGTGCTTCTTGAAGTAGCGCCGGGCGCCCTCCAGGAACGCCTCCCGCCCCACGTACGCCACGAGCTGCTTGAGCACGGAGGCGCCCTTGGCGTACGTGATGCCGTCGAAGTTCAGCTTGGCGTCCTCCAGGTCACGGATGTCGGCCGTGATCGGGTGCGTGGAGGGCAGCTGGTCGGCGCGGTACGCCCAGGACTTGCGGTTGTTGGCGAAGGTGATCCAGCCGTCCTCGAAGCGGGTCGCGCCGGTCATCGCGAAGACGCCCATGAAGTCCGCGAAGGACTCCTTCAGCCACAGGTCGTCCCACCACTGCATGGTGACGAGGTCCCCGAACCACATGTGCGCCATCTCGTGCAGGATGACGTTGGCCCGGCTCTCGTACGCCGCCCGCGTCACCTTGCCGCGGAAGACGTACTCCTCGCGGAACGTGACACAGCCCGGGTTCTCCATCGCGCCGAGGTTGTACTCCGGCACGAACGCCTGGTCGTACTTCCCGAACGGGTACGGGTAGTCGAAGTTGTCGTGGAAGAAGTCCAGGCCCTGCTTGGTGATCAGGAAGATGTCGTCGGCGTCGAAGTGCTTGGCGAGCCCCTTGCGGCACATCGCGCCGAGCGGGATCTCCAGCGTCGTGCCGTCCTCGAAGGTCCGGCTGTAGGAGTCGGTGACGTAGTGGTACGGACCGGCGACGACCGCCGTGATGTACGTCGGGATCGGCGCGGTCTCGGCGAACCGCCACACCCCGCCCTCGCGGGACTCCTCCGCGCCGTTGCTCCACACCGTCCAATCGGCGGGCGCGGTCACCCGGAAGCGGTACGGGGCCTTGAGGTCGGGCTGTTCGAAGTTGGCGAAGACGCGGCGGGCGTCCGCCGGCTCGTACTGGGTGTAGAGGTAGACCTCGCCGTCCTCCGGGTCCACGAACCGGTGCATGCCCTCGCCGGTCCGGCTGTACGCGCACCGCGCGTCGACCACCAGGACGTGTTCGCCCTCCGCCAGGTCCGTCAGCGCGATCCGCGCCCCGTCGAACACGGCCGCCGGGTCCAGCGCGGTGCCGTCCAGCGTCACGGCGTCGACGGACGGGGCGATCAGGTCCGCGAAGGTGGACGCCCCGCCGCGTGCCGCGCGGAAGCGGATCGTCGTCACCGAGCGGAAGGTCAGCGGACCGTCCGCCGCGTCCCGGCTGGGGCCGCCGGTCGCGGAACGCACGTCGAGTTCGACGTCGTAACCGTCGACGGTCAGCAGCTCGGCCCGCTCGCGGGCCTCGTCTCGGGACAGGTTCTGGCCGGGCACGGCACACTCCTTTGTGTCACGTTCTAATAGTTTGATCCTCCCATGCCGCCCTCCGGACCCGCGGGCGGGAATGGCCGGAGCGTCGTCCGGTGTTGTCGGGCACAGACTTGTCCACCGACGCGATCCGCCCGTTCGAGGAGAGAGATGTCTGACAACAGCACGGCGACCGGCAGGACCCCTGTCGACTTCTGGTTCGACCCGCTCTGCCCCTGGGCCTGGATGACCTCCCGCTGGATGCTGGAGGTGGAGAAGGTCCGCGACGTCGAGGTCCGCTGGCACGTCATGAGCCTGGCCGTGCTCAACGAGGACCGGCTCGACGAGCTGCCCGCCGAGTACCGCGACATGCTGGAGAACAAGGCGTGGGGCCCGGTGCGCGTCGTGGTCGCCGCCCAGCAGCTGCACGGCGACGAGGTCGTCGGCCCGCTCTACACCGCGCTCGGCACCCGCTTCCACAACCGCGGCGAGGGCCCGACCCGCGAGGCCGTCGAGAACGCCCTCAAGGACGTCGGCCTCCCCGTCGAGCTCGCCGACCACGCGGACTCCGACACCTACGACACCGAGCTGCGCGCCTCCCACAAGGAGGGCATCGAGAAGGTGGGCCAGGAGGTCGGTACCCCGGTCATCGCCGTCCCCGGCGCCGACGGCGAGCAGATCGCCTTCTTCGGCCCGGTCGTCACCCCGGCCCCCAAGGGCGAGGAGGCCGCGAAGCTCTGGGACGGCACCCTGATGGTCGCCTCGATCCCCGGCTTCTACGAGATCAAGCGCACCCGCACCCAGGGCCCGGTCTTCGACTGACCGCCCGCCCCGGGGGGGGGGGGGGGGGGGGGGGGGGGGGGGGGGGGGGGGGGGGGGGGGG
>NZ_JBMNDO010000060.1:0-47704 GCF_052542855.1 Streptomyces sp. SAS_281 | reverse complement strand
GTCCGACCAGGACGCCTCCACCGCCAACGGCGCCGCCGTGATCCAGGAGACCTGCACCCACAACAGCAACAAGCAATGGGCCTTCACACCCGTCGGCGGAAGCGGGAACGGCCGGTCCTGGTCGAACACCGCCGACGGCTTCGCGTCCACCGGGGGCGGCACCACCGGCGGCGCGGCCGGGGCCACGGTCACCGTGAAGACCTACGCAGATCTCGTGAAGTACGCGACGGCGTCCGAGGCATACACCATCAAGGTCGCCGCGGCCATCAAGGTGACCCCGTACGGCCACGAGATTCCCGTCAAGTCCAACAAGACGGTGGTCGGTGTCGGCACCTCGGGGCAGATCGTCAACGGCGGCTTCTTCCTCGGCGTCGGCACGAAGAACGTGATCATCCGGAACCTCACGATCCGTGACACCCGGATGGCCGACGACGACCCGGACGACAAGCTCTACGACTACGACGGCATCCAGATGGACACGGCCGACCACATCTGGATCGACCACAACACCATCGAGCGGATGAACGACGGCCTGATCGACAGCCGCAAGGACACCAGCTACCTGACCGTGTCCTGGAACAAGATCGGAGAGTCCAACAAGGCATTCGGCATCGGCTGGACGGAGAACGTCACCGCTCGCATGACGATCCACCACAACTGGATCCACGACACCAACCAGCGCAACCCCAGCATCGACAACGTGGCTCTCGCCCACCTGTACAACAACTACCTGGAGGACATCACCTCGTACGGCAACCTGTCGCGCGGAAAGTCCAAGGTCGTCATCGAGAACAGCTACTACGACCACGTGGCCAACCCGTACAACATCGACACTTCCGCGGCGTCCCTGTCGCAGAAGGGGTCCATCGTCATCAACTCCAGCGGAAAGCAGCAGACGGGCGGTACCACGTTCGATCCCCGCGCCTACTACAGCTACGCCCCCGACGCCGCCGAGGACGTCCCGGCGATCCTGGGCACGTACGCAGGGCCGCAGAGCAACATCGGCCAGTAGCCCCGGGACCGCCGGAGCGTGGGCTCGACGCCCTGGGCGAGAGCAGCCGGGGTGACGGTCCGGTAGCCCGGCGACTGCCCTGCGGCAGGTGCTCGGCGGGCGAGACGGTGGAGCCGGTGTCAGCAGCGCGACGGGTTCGTCGCCGCTCTTCGCCGGCCGCGCGACGCGCGTTCCGTCCCGCCCGCCTCCCCGGGCCGACGCGCAGTCCCGCCCGCCTCCCCGGGCCGACGCGCAGGTCTGTGCGGGGGGCCGACAGCCGGCCTGCCCGTACCGGTGGCCCGTCGCCGGGCGGGCTGCGTGCCGAGCGGAGGCGACCGTGGCGGCGACGTCGTCGGACGTGCCGGTCCGGCCGATCGGGTGGCAGGAGTCGAAGCCGTCCGCTGCGGGGGCGAGGTCCGCCCCGGGGATGAATTCTTCGCAGACCGGGGTGCGCACGACAGCGGTGGCAGACGCCGGGCGGGCTGCGTTCTGAACGGGGGACCATCGCCGAGCCCGGGCCCGGCCTCGTCCAGTCCTCCAGGACCGGTGGCCGGCGGCCTCGCCCGGACAGGTGTTCAGGGGCATCCGGTGCGCCTGGAAGAGCTGGGTGGTGAACGTGGCCAGGCCGCACGTGTCAGGGGCGAGGACGGACCGCGCCGTCGTTCACCGGCGGCTCCGCCCTCGCCGCCATCGGCGTCTGACGCCGGCTGCTGTTCCTGTAGCGGCGGCGCGGGGCTGATGTCCGGCGCTACGACCGTTGCCCGCCCGCGCTTCCGGGCCCGTCGCGGCGCGCCGGATCCGCCGAACCCTCCGCGGCGTCCACCACCGGCGGTGCCGTGCCGAGCGCATCGCCGAGGCGGTCGCCGGAGGACGGCGGACCGGCGTCCTCGATCCCGAAGCGCTCCATCAGTTCCCGACGGTGCAGGCGGACGGCCGCTTCCACGAGCTGGGCGTAACCGTCCGTGGCGGAACGGGCCCGCCGACGAGCGGTCGCCGCGAGCAGTACGGCCAGGACGCCCGCCGGCCACCACACCGCCGCCAGCGCCGCGTACAGCACCGACCACGCACCCAGTTCGGCCGCGCGGGCGCCGGCGGACCGGGTGGCGACGAGCTCCGTACGTTCCTCTTCGGGAAGCGACAGCCAGATGTAGGGCCACAGCCGGCCGAGATCCAGGTTCTGGTCGCGCCGCAGCCGCACCGCGACGGCATGGACCCGGTCGCCGCTCCAGGTCGGCCGGTCCGGACGCTCCGCGGAGATCGCCGCCCTGGCCCCGAGCGCCCTTTGCCGAGCCGTCGGGTCGGCTTCGCGGCCCAGGGCCGCCTCGCGCGCGGCCCGTGCCCACTGGGCGCTGTAATCGCGGTGTGCGGCGTCCCACCGCCGCCGACGGATGTCCGTCCGGCGCTGCGCGAGGGCCGCCGCGGGGCGGGGCCAGGACCGCCAGTCCGCCGCCAGCGAGACCCGTTCGATCCCCGCTCCCAACGCCCGGGCCGCGAGACCTGCCGCCACCGACGCGGCGAGGACGGCCACCAGCACGACGATTTGGCCGCCGGCGGTACGCACCGCGGGTGCGTGGGCCCAGGTGGTGACCTGGTGGGCCAGACGGGCTGCGTCGAGCGCGTGCGCGTGGCCGAGGGCCTGTGCGGCCGCGCACACCGCCAGGTAGAGCGCACCGGGGAGGGCCAGCAGGCTCAGCCACTTGTCGGCGAGCCCCTTGCCTAGCTGGGCCCCGAAGTCGCCGAGCATTCCCGTCACGTCGCGAGGGTGCTGCGCCGCAAGGGGGTGCCCGTCACATGGCAGACGTGGGTGCTGTCCGGCGTCGGCCAGCTGAAGCGCGTACAGGGGTGGTCGGCGCGCGGGCAGAGGAGGACGGGCTCGTCGGTGCGGGCGGGCGGGAGGCCCGGCGGCGTCGCCATCGACATGTCGCGGGTGCGCCCGAAGATGCCCATCGCGTCCTGCCCCTGCCGCAGCGCGTGATGGACGGCCTCCAACTGCTCGGAGGGGTCCGTCCCGTCGCGCAGGGCGTCGAGCAGTTCGTCGAGGAGGCGTGTGCCGTCCGCCGGGCCGCGTGCCAGCGTGGCCCGCGTCCGCTCGATGTTCTCGCAGAACTGTGCGATGCCGTCGGCGATCTGTTCCGCTGTCCGCCTGCTTCCGCGTGCCACTGCGCCGCCCTCCGGATGCTGATTCCCGGCGACCACCCCACCGGGGTACCGCATCGTATGCTGAGACGCGCTGCGACGAGGAGGACTCGATGGCGCGCCGCGATGAACTGCTGCTGATATTGGGCGAGTTCGTGCAGTGGATCGGTGAGACCGGTGATACGGCCATGGCCTGGTCACCCCAGATGACCGCGCTGGCGCAGGACCTTGCGGACGAGCTCGACGAGGCGGAGGGGTGGGACATTCCGGCGCGGCAGGCGCTGGGGTGGCTCAAGTGGTACCAGGCGTGCGCCGCGTCGGGGGAGGAGCGGCAACGGGCGGCGGACGAGGCGCTGCGGGTGCTGGTCCCGGCGGCGATGGTGATCGGGATGGTGCCGTTTCCCGAGCCGCTGCTGCCCGCCTTGGCCGACGAGGCCGCCACGCGCCTGCCCGCGATGATCGAGTACGCGCTGTCCAGCCCGGACGACGATCAGTTCGTGGCCCTGGTCGACACCGCGGTGCACATCGCGAACGCCACCCCCAGCGGGCATCCTCAGCGGGCGCACCGGCTGGCCGTCGTCTGTCACGCGCTGCTGTCCCGAAGCGCCCGGAACGGCCGCTTCGTGCGGCTGGGACAGGCGTTGGCCGCCGCCCGGCAAGGCGTCGCCCACAGTCGCCCGGACGACCCGGAGCGGGCCGCGATGATGGGCCTCTTCACCGCGGTGCTGTTCGAGGGATTCCTCCGCACCGGAGCGGTCGCGGACCTGGACGAGGCGATCGAAGCGGGCCGCGAGGCGGTGTCCAGCGGCACGGGCCGGCCCGGTGAGCGCGCACGGCTGGAGGTCCTGGCCGACCTGCTGTGGACGAGGTTCGGCCTGACCGACTCGGCAGCGGACCTGGACGAGGTGACCGAGGCGCGCTCCGTCCTCGCCGGGACGAGCAGGGTCACCGACGCCGGGCGCGGCAAGCAGTTCACCTCGCTGGGGCAGGCCCTGTTGACGCGGTTCGACATACGGCACGATCCGGCGGACCTGGACGGGGCCGTGAACGCCCTGCGCGACGCTCTGTCCGCCGCCTCCACCGACGAGGAGCGGCTGTACTGCAGGTCGGACCTCAGTTGCGTGCTGCAGAGTCGATTCGAGCGCCGCGGCGCGCGGGCCGACCTGGACGAGGCGGCCGACGCGGCCCGCGAGGCCGCTGCCGAGGCGCCGACCGCATGCTCCCCGGGTCTGCTGATGAGCCTGGCGATCGTGCTGGACTTCTGTGCGCGCACCACCGGGTCCCTCGACGATCTCGACACGGCGATCGGCCTGGTCCGGCGGGCTGCCGCCGCGGCGGCGCCGGCCGGGCACCGCCGGACGAAGCGCCCGGAGCGCGGAGTCGTCCAGGCACGCGTCCCGGACGTCATGCGGGGCGCGACGGCCGGGGACGAGCCGAACCGGCCGGAGTTGCAACGGCTGCTCTGCGCCTACCTGACAAGGCGCTTCGAGCGGACCGATGTGCTGGCCGACATCGACGCCCTCGTCGAAGCACGCCGTGAGGCGCTCGCGACGGGGGGAGCCGAGGGCATGGACGACGGCGACCGGGCCAGGGACCTCGCCCTGCTGAGCTACGCCCTCAAGCTCCGCTTCCACCGGGCCGGCCGGTCCGAGGACTTGGACGAAGCCGTGACGACCGTCCAGCGGGCCCTGTCCATCACGCCCGGCGACGGTGACTTCCTCTCCTCGCTGAGCGACACCTTCCGTGTTCGGTTCGTGGAGTACCGGGAAACGGCCGACCTCGATCAAGCAGTCCAGCTGGCCCGGCTGGCGACACAGGTCCGCGCCGACGCCCTGCTTCCGGCCGAAGCCTTCGCGAACCTCTCCCAGGTGCTGCTGACCCGTTTCGAGCATTTCAGGGATGCGGCTGATGCCGATGAGGCGGTGATCGCCGCGCGCGCGGCCGTCACCGCGGAGGGCGACGGAGCCCACCGGCCGAAATTCCTGCTGATCCTCGCGGATTCGCTGATGGCCCGTGTCCGGGGCCGTCGCCTCAGGGACGACGGGTCCGGGCAGGAGGCCGACCGTGCGGAGGCGCTCCGGGCCCTTTCCGAAGTGGTCCTGCGATCCGACTCGGCGCCGCCCCGGTTGAAGGTGCACGGCGCGAAGCTGGGCGCCTGGCTGGCCGTCGTCGAACTCCCGGCCGGGAGCGAGGACTTCGCGCTCGCGGCCGACCTGCTGGAAGCGGCCGTCCTCGCGCTCCCCGAACTGGCCCCGCGCCGGATGCGCCGGGAGGAGCAGCAGGAGACCATGGAGACGGCGTCAGGAATAGCCGGCGACGCCGCGGCGATGGTGCTCTCCGATCCTCTTCGGCCTCCGGCGGACCGCGCCCGCCGCGCCCTGTCGCTGCTGGAGATGGGGCGTTCGGTGCTGCTGAGCCGGCGTCTCCACGCCCGCAGGGACCTCGCCGGACTCCACGAGGCCGAACCGGAGCTGGCGGCCCGGTTCGCCGCCCTCCGTGATCTCCTGGACGGGGGAGTGGAACAGGCGCCGACCGGACAGGACCGCATCGGGGCGGCCGCGGAACTGGCTGCGACGCTCCGCCGGATCCGCGCCCTGGACGGCTTCGCCGGCTTCGCCCTGCCGCCGAGCGGCGAGGAACTGCTCTCCGCGGCCGACCTCGGCCCGGTCGTCAGTCTGAACGTCGCCTACCGGGGCGACGCCCTGCTGCTGACCGCGGAGGGCAACACCGCGCTCGAACTTCCCGGGGTTACCGTCGAGACGGTGATCGACCAGGTCAACGCCTTCCACGTGGCCCTCCGGGAAGCCGGCGACCCGCACCGGGACCGCGTCGCCGCCCAGCACGCCCTCACCCAGGTGCTGAAGTGGCTCTGGGACAACATCACCGGCCCCGTGCTCGACGCTCTGGGCCACCACGGCCCGCCCGCCGACGGCGCTCCCTGGCCCCGGGTGTGGTGGGCGCCCGGCGGGTACCTCAGCCTGCTGCCCCTCCACGCCGCCGGCCACCACGACGATCCGGCCGAGGGGCGGCGCACCGTCATGGACCGCGTCGTCTCGTCCTACACGCCCACCATCAGCGCCCTTCGGGACGCGCGACGCCGCCAGTCGATGTCAGCCGCCACCGCGAGCAGCGCTCTCATCGTCGCGATGCCCGAGACTCCGGGACTCGCCGGACTGCGGAACGTCGCCCCCGAAGCGGAGCTGGTCCGTGACATGCTCCCCGATTCCCTGCTGCTGACGGCGCCGGACCGCGCGCGGGTGCTGGCCGAACTGCCCGGCCGCGCCATCGCGCACTTCGCCTGCCACGGCAGCTTCGACCCCGACGACCCGTCGGCCGGCCGGCTGCTGCTGAAGGATCACGGGCAACGCCCCCTCACCGTCGCGGACCTGTACTCCGCCGACCTCGACGGCGCACAGCTCGCCTACCTGTCCGCCTGCCACACCGCGGTGAACTCGGCCGAGCGGCTGCTGGACGAGGGCATCCACCTGGTGGGGGCACTCCAGACGGCCGGCTTTCCCCAAGTGGTCGGCACCATGTGGGAACTGGACGACGAGATCGCGGAAGAGATCACCGAGGACTTCTACGCGCTGCTCCGCGAACCGCACTCCGGTGGACTGGACCTGCGCACGGCCGGACACGCCCTGCATCACGCCGTACGCAAGCAGCGGGACCGTTACCCGGGCACGCCGTCCCTGTGGGCCTCGCACCTGCACTTCGGCGCGTGAACCCCCGGTGGGGCCGGCCCTGCTCCGCTCAGCTCTGACCGGCGATGATGCGGCGCAGCTCCGGAACGTAGGGCGTCACCGGATCTCCCTTGTGCGACAGCGGTCCGGCCCGGAGCACGGTCGCCCCGAATCCGGGACTGTCCGGGGGTGCACCGTGCAGACCCGCGGCGGTGCCGTCGCCGCCGACGGCCTGCGAGGTCGCGAACACGGGCCCCGTGTAGCGCAGTTCGCCCACGTGGCCGACGCCGGTTCCCGTACTGGCGAGCAGCACCAGGGCGTCGGCCCGCAGACCGTGGTCCCTGGCCGCGAGCCCCGCGACGAGTCCGCCGTAGCCGTGTGCGACGACGGTGACCCGGGCCGCTCCGGACGCGGGGCCCGACCGCGGCCGGGACAGCGGCAGGGTGACGAGGAAGCTCGCGAGGCGTCGGGCGCCGGCGACGGCGTACGCCGGGTCGGCGGCTTCCCGGGGCGACTGCGGTGCCACGTAGTCGATCCAGGTGATGACGGACACCGTGTCGTCGTCGGGCCCCGAGGCGACCTTCCGGAAGAGGGACTCCGTCTGGTCCTGGAGCCGCTCCATCTCGGACAGCCCGGAGCCGACACCGGGCACCATGACGACGACCGCGCGCGCACGGTCCGGGTCGTTTCGCGCGAGGACCACGCGACCTTCCTGGAGGTCGTAACTCAAGAGAAGGACGCGATTGCTGTTCGGCATGGTCCGCAGTCTGCCGAACCGGGCAGGCCGCAGCAACCTCCTTGACAGATAAAGCAGTTGGGGTTGGTTGTCCGGCTCGAACGCTACGGCGCGTTCCCGTACTTCGGATTGGGCTCCCCGCGCACCGCACCCGTGACCTCCCCCGGGCACCCGGGCGGCGGGTATCCCGGCACGTCGCGGACCTTGTAGTAGACGCAGACCAGCCGCGGCCCATGGGGCAGCATCCGGGTCCCGCCGCAGGACGGGCAGCGCGCCTCCGTGTGGAGGAGGGTCCTCGGTTCCGTGAACACGTGGGGCAGGCGGGCCTCCGCGACGGCTGCCCGGGGCAGGGTCAGGCCGTAGTGGTCGCCGAGGACGCGGAGGACGCGGAGGACGCCGGAGGCGTCGTCCCCGAAGACGCCGTGGGGGTGGGCGCGGAAACCGGCCTCCGTGATCAGGCGCCGGCTCACCGGGTGGGAGGCGTCGGCCGTCCCGTACTCCCGGAGCGTCCAGTCGGTCTCGCCGTCCACCGTCACCGTGACGGACGGGGGGTCCATGGTGGTGTCGAGGATGTCCACGACCGTGTGGCGGGACCTGAGGTCTCTGCCGGGGGCCAGCCGGTCGTCGCGGTGTCCGGCCTCGGGCGTCTCCAGGGCGAACGCCCAACCGGCCGCCTCGCCCACCATCGCCCAGTCCGGCAGTTCCGAGGATCCGGGCCCGTGGAAGAGTTCCACGGCCCCCGGGGCGGTCTCCGGATCGATGAGCGTTCCCGGCCGCGCACCCAGGTGCACCGCGAGGGCCTCGGCGGTGATGCCCTTCACCATGGTGAGGGAGTAGCCCTCCCGGCCCAGCTCGTCGTCCAGCCACGCGATCCCGTCGGTCATGGCGGCACCTTAGGGCCTTCCTCCGGCGCCTCGGCCGGTCGATACCATTCCGCGTGACCGAATCCCTGACCGAATCCGCCGAGGGCGCCGATGAACCGGTGGCCCGGGGGCGGATATTCGCCGACCTGACCCCTTTGCGTACCTCGCCCGACTATCGGCGGCTCTGGTTCGGGAACACCGTGTCCTGGATCGGGCAGGGGATGACCGCGCTCGCGGTCTCGTTGCAGGTGTACGACCTGACCGGGTCGGCGTTCTCCGTGGGGCTCATCGGGGCGTGTTCGCTGGTGCCGCTCGTGGTGTTCGGGCTGTACGGCGGTGCCGTGGCGGACACCGTGGACCGGCGGAAGCTGGGGCTGGTCAGTGCGTTCGGCTCGTTCCTGCTGTCGGTGGCACTCGTCGGGGTCACCGTGGCCGGGGTCGAGCAGGTGGGGGTGCTGTACGCGGTCGTCGCGCTCCAGGCCGTCTGCTTCGCGCTCAACTCGCCCGCCCGCAGCTCGATGATCGCCCGGCTGCTGCCGGCCGGGCAACTGCCCGCCGCCAACGCGCTGAACTCGATGACCAGCACCACCGGCACGCTCGTCGGGCCCATGCTCGGCGGCCTCATCGTCGGCTGGTGGGGGTACCGGGCCGCGTACGGGGTCGACGCCGTCACCTTCACGGCCTCCCTCTACGCGATGTGGCGGCTGCCCTCCATGCTGCCCGACCGGGACGACGCGGCGGACCGGAAGCGGGCCTCCGTGCTGGACGGCCTGCGGTTCCTCGGGACCCGGCCCAACCTGCGGATGACGTTCCTCAGCGACCTCTGCGCCATGGTGCTCGCCCAGCCCCGCGCGCTCTTCCCCGTCGTCGCCGTCGTCTGGTACGGGGGCGACGCGAAGACCACCGGACTGCTCGTCGCCGCACCGGCGCTCGGGGCGCTCCTCGGCGGGGTCTTCTCCGGGTGGCTCGGCAGCGTCCGGCGGCACGGTCTCGCGGTCCTGGTCGCCGTCGCCTGCTGGGGCGCCGCCATCGCCGTCTTCGGGCTGACCCGGCAGCTCTGGCTGGGGATCCTGTTCCTGGCGCTCGCCGGGGCCGCCGACACCACGTCCATGGTCTTCCGCAACACCATGCTCCAGGCGGCCGTGCCGGACGAGCTGCGCGGACGGCTCCAGGGCGTCTTCATCGTGGTGGTGGCCGGCGGGCCCCGGCTGGGGGACTTCCTCGCCGGGTCCGCCGCCGACCTGACCTCGCCCGGGCTCGCCGTGACCGGCGGCGGGATCGCGTGTGCCGTCGCCGTGGGGCTGCTCGCGCTGCGGTGGCCCGCCTTCTCCCGGTACGACGCGCGCGACCCCGAGGCGTAAGGGGGCGGCGGCCCTACGCCTCCCTCTCCAGCTTCGGCATCTCGCCGCCCGTCGTCCTGCTGTCGAACAGCGAGAACGGTGCGCCCTGCGGGTCCGTGAGGGCGGCGAACCGGCCGAACGGGATGGTCATCGGACCGAACCGCAGCGTCGCCCCCAGCGACTTCGCCTTCTCCACCGCCGCGTCGCAGTCGTCCACCGCGAAGTACACGTTGATGTACGGCGGCACCTCCGCCGGGAAGTCGTCCGTCATCTTCATACGGCCCATGACCGGGTCGGCGCCGAGGTCGTAGAGCGTGAAGTCGGCCCCGTCGTCCACCATGCGCTGTACGCCGTAGCCGAAGACCGCCGGGAAGAAGGCGTCCGCCTCCTCCGGGGCGCGGGTGAAGACCTCGGCCCAGGTGAAGGCGCCGGGGACCATGCCGGCCTCGAAGCCCCGGTGGCTGCCGGGCTGCCATACGCCGAAGGTCACCCCGCCCGGGTCGGTGGCCAGCACCATCGTGCCGAACTCGCCGACCCGCATGGGCTCCACCAGGACGGTGCCGCCGTGGGCGCGGATTTTCGACGCGGTGGCGGCCGCGTCCGGCGAGGCCAGGTACAGGCACCAGCCGGTCGGCATCCCGCCCGGACCCGGCGGCATCAGCGCGGCGACCGCCTTGCCGTCCACCTGGGCCTGGGTGTAGTTGCCGTACTCCGGCAGCGATTCGCCGAACGTCCAGCCCAGCAGCTCACCGTAGAAGCGTTTCGCGCCCTCCAGATCGGTGAACGTCGCGTCGGCCCAGCACGGTGTGCCCTCGGTCGCTTCTGCGGGCATCGTGGTCATCTCCTCGTACGAGTGAACGCCCCCTGTTCACGCTAGCCAGCCTTCACGCCCCCTGCCTGTCGGCACGCGGGCCGGCGGCCACCGAGCGGGCCACGCCCAGCTCCACCAGGTCCTGCGGGCGCAGCCGCAGCTGCCCGGCCGTCTCCCGGACCCGGTCCGGGGAGCGCTTCAGGATCGCGGCGGCGAGCTCGGGCGCGATGACCGAGAAGTAGCTGTCCGGGGTGACGTGCGTGTTGTCCGGAGCGGCCAGTGCCAGCGCCCCGCCCGAGCCGCCCTCGCCGATCACCAGCGTCGTGACCGGGACCCGCGCCGCCGCCACCGCCGCGAACACGTCCGCGATGGCCGCCCCCGCACCCGCCCGCTCCGCCTCCGCGTCATTGGCCGCGCCCGGGGTGTCGACCAGCGTGAGGACCGGGACGCCCAAACGGTCGGCGAGCCGGATCACGCGGGCCGCCGTCCGGTAGCCGGCCGGGCGCGTCGCCGTGCCGCACTGCGCCACGTACGCCACCGCACGCCCCTCGCGCAGCCCGAATCCGCAGAGCAGCCCCGGGTCCGTGCCACCGCAGCGGTCGCCGCTCAGCGGAAGGCGCGCGTCGAAGTAGGCGTCCAGATAGGCTCCGGCGCGCGGCCGGTCCGCCGCCCGCGCGCGGAGCACCGCGTCCCAGCCCGTCTCCGGCAGGTCCGTCGCCGCGAGCGCCGCCGGGACCGGGGCGGGGGAGGGCGGGGTGTCCCGGTGGGCGAGCAGGCCGAGCCAGCGGCCCACCACGGCCGGCAGCTCCCCGGACCCCACGACCGCGTCGACCGAACCGGCCGCGAGCTGGCCCTCGGCGGTGTACGCGGCGGGGTCGGCGCCGGCCGGACGCACCCGCGACCCGGCGAACCCGATCTGCGCCCCGGGCAGCGCCAGGATCACATCCGCGCCCGCGCCCAGCGTGGCCCAGCCGCCCCCCGTCGTCGGGTCCCGCAGGACCGCGAGCTGTGCCGGGCCCGCCGCCCGCAGCCGGGCCGAGGCGCGGGCCACCCGCTGGAGCTGGGTCAGCGCGATCATGCCCTCCTGCATCCGGCTGCCGCCCGTGGCGATGAGCGAGACGAGCGGCAGCCGCCGGGTGACGGCCTCCTCGTACGCCGTTTCGAGCCGGTCCCCGGTGCGCTGCCCGAGCGACCCGCCCAGGAAGCCGAACTCGAACGAGAGCAGCACGCAGGGGTGCCCGCCGACCGTGGCGGTGCCGTGGACGACGGACTCCTCCTCGCCGGTACGCGCGGTGGCCCGGGACCGCGACTCGGCGTAGCCGGTCCAGCCGAGCGGTCCGTCGCCTGCGGTGTCCCCGGCGGGGGCGGGCAGCTCCGTGAACCCGTCGGTGAGCGCGGCGATCGCCTCGCGTGCCGTCAGCCGTTCAGCCATGGAGCGCCCGCTTCATGATCTTGCCCAGGTCGTTGCGCGGCAGCGCGTCCAGGTAGCGGACGGTGCGCGGGCGCTTGTGCGGGGCGAGCTGGGCCGCGACATGGTGCGCCAGCTCCTCGGCGGCGGGCGGGGCGGCCGGGTCGGCGGGTACCACCCAGGCCACGATCCGCTCGCCCAGGTCCGCGTCGGGTTCGCCGGTGACCGCCGCCTCCCGCACACCGGGGTGGTCGAGCAGCGCGTTCTCGATCTCACCGGCGCCGATCTTGTGGCCACCGCTCTTGATCAGGTCCGTGGCCTTGCGGCCGACGATGCGTACGTAGCCGTCCGGGTCGAGCGTGGCCATGTCGCCCGTGCGGAACCAGCCGTCGGCGGTGAGCGCGGCGGCCGTCGCGTCGGGCCGGTTCAGATAGCCGGTGAACAGGTTGGGGCCGCGCACCTGGATCTCGCCGATCGCGTCCGCGCCGGTGAGCGGGGTGCCGTCCTCCTCGACCAGGCGCAGCTCCACGCCGCGCAGGGGCGGACCGACCGTGCCGGGGCGCGGGGCGCCGTCGGCCCGTACGCCCGTGTTCATCAGGGTCTCCGTCATGCCGTACCGCTCGATGACCCGGCGGCCGGTCGCCGCCGCGATGCGCTCGTGGTCGTGGACCGGCAGCGCGGCCGACCCGGAGACCAGCAGCCGGGCGCCCGCCAGGGCCTTCGCGAGCCCGGCCGGCGCCTCCCGGCCGGCCAGTGACTCCGCGAGCCGGTGGTACATCGTCGGTACGCCGAACAGCATCGTGCCGCCCGCGCCCAGCTCCCTGGCCACGCCCTCCGGCGTGAACCGGCCCAGGTGGCGCACCGAGCCGCCCCGGCGCAGCGGGCCCAGGACGCCGAGGATCAGCCCGTGCACGTGGAAGAGGGGGAGCGCGTGCACCAGGACGTCGTCGGCGGTCCATCCCCAGGCGTCCTCCAGCGCGTCCAGCGACGCGGCGAGCGCCCGGCGGGGGAGCACGGCGCCCTTCGGCGGGCCGGTCGTCCCGGAGGTGTACACGACGAGCGCGGGGGCCTCCGGGTCCGGTTCCGGGAGGACGGCGGCGGGCGCGGGGTCCGGGGACGCGGTGGTGACGTCGAGGCGTCCGAGACCGGCCAGGGCGGGCGGGAGGACGTCGTCGGGCGAGGCGAGCACCAGCGAGGGCGCGCTGTCCGCGACGATGTGGGCGAGCTCCCGTTCACCCGTCCTCGGGTTCAGCGGGACGGCCGGCACCCCGGCCCGGAGCGCGGCGACGACCGCGACGACGGTGTGCGCGGTCGGTGTGGCCCAGACGGCGACCCGGCCGGCGCCGGTGAGCCGGGCGGCCAGGGCGTCCGTGACCCGGGCCAGCCCGGAGTAGGTGAGGGTGACGTCGTCGAACCGGACGGCCTCGTGGACGGCTGCCGGACCGGACGGGTCCTGGAGTGCGGGCAGAAGTGGCATCACCCTGCGCACCCTAGGGTGCGGCGCTCCGCCCGGCCCCGGGAACCGGCGCGAATGAGGCCCGCCTCACGCCCCGCCTCATCCGTCCCCCCGCACGTTCCGCATGCGCCCGTACGCGTACACGCAGCCCGCCAGCGCCAGGTCGGACAGGAGCATGAAGCCGATCGAGTACGAGTCCTTCGCGCTGTAGATCGCCCCCATCACCAGCGGCGGTACGAACCCGCCGAGTCCGCCCATCGCGCCGACGATGCCGGTCACGCTGCCCACCTTCGCCTGCGGGGTGACCTGGGAGACCAGCGCGAAGACACTGCCGCTCGCCGTGCCCAGGCCCGCCGCCATGACCAGCAGCGCGACCGTGCCCGTCGGGTCCAGCCGCGGGTCGAACGCCTGGACGATCGCCATCAGGGCGGCCACGCCCAGCGCCACCGAGGTGACGAGCGCCGGGTGGATCCGGTCCGAGAGCCAGCCGCCGATCGGCCGGAAGATGACGGTGACCAGGGCGAACCCGGCCGCCTTCGTGCCCGCGTCGGTCGGCGTCAGCTCGTACCACGTCTTGAGGTACGTCGGCAGGTACACGCCGAACGCCACGATGCCGCCGAAGCCGATCGCGTACAGCGCGGACAGCTCCCAGGTGACCCGCAGCCGGCCCGCCGAGCCCAGCCGGTGGGCCAGCGAATCCGTCGGCACCTTGCGGCCCGGGTGGTCGTTGATGAGCAGCCCGGAGAGCGCCGCGTACACCACGAGGGCGCCGGCGACCACGAGGAACGGCAGGTTGTCGCCGTGCTTGGCGATGCGCGGTGTGAAGTAGCCGGACAGCGCGACGCCGCCCATGCCCATACCGAAGACGCCGAGCGCGAGACCGCGTTTGGCGGGCGGGAACCACGAGTTGACCAGCGGGATGCCGATCGCGAACGTCGTGCCGCCGACGCCCAGCAGGAATCCCACGGCGAGCATCGCCCCGTACGAGTTCCTCGCCGGGATCAGCAGCAGCACCGGCAGGATGGTCAGTGCCGAGGTCAGCGGGAACATCAGCCGCGCCCCGAACTTGTCGGTCAGCGCGCCCACCGGGATCCGGCCCAGCGAGCCGACCAGCACCGGCACCGCCACCAGCAGCGACTGCTGGAACGAGCTCAGGCCGAGGCGGTCCTTGTAGTCCCCCGACATCGGCGCGATCAGGTTCCACGCCCAGAAGGTGAGCGTGAAGCCGATCGTGGCCATGATCAGATTCCGGTACGCGGCGGAGCCCGGGGCGTCCACGGGTGCGGGTGACTGCTTCGCGGCTGTGTCCACACAGCCAGTCAAGGACGGCAACGGGCCGTGGGCCCGTCGGCCTGCTCCGTACGGGGGATACCGCCCCACTCTTCGCATATGCGCCGAAACTGTCACAATGGGGACCATGGATCGTCTGGACAGGGAAATCCTCGGTGTCCTCCAGGAGGACGCCCGGATCTCGTACCGCGACCTGGGCGTACGGGTCGGACTCAGCGCCAACGCGGCGGCCGACCGGGTCCGGCGGCTGCGCAAGGACGGTGTCATCCGCGGCTTCACGGTGATCGTGGACCCGGCCGCCGACACCCGCACCGGGCTCGTCGTCTTCATCGACGTGACCCTGCGGATGGACACCACCAACGAGACGTTCGAACGGGCGGTGCTGACCCTGCCCGGCATCACCGAGGTGGTGCACGTGACGGGCGGCCACGACTATCTCGTACGCGCCACCGCCGCAGACACCGCCGCCCTGGACACCCTCCTGCGCCGCCTCAAACGCGAGGCGGGCGTCGCGCACTCGAACACCCGGGTCGCCCTGCGCGCCGCCCCCGGCCCGTGACCCGCTCCCTCACAGCGGCGCCTCCCAGGTCACCGTCCCCGCCCGCGAACCGTCCGGCTCGCGCCCGTCGTCCGCCACCGTGAGGCGGACCCCGCCCCGCCCGTCCGGCAGGGTCGCCGTCGCGTCCACCTCCACCTCGATCGCCGAGACCCCGGCCCGCCGGTGCGCCGCCGCCAGCGCGCCCCGCAGCGCCGCGAGCAGCCGCTTGCCGACCGGCTCCGCCACCAGCGCGTCCACCGCCCCGGCGAACCGCACCGACGGCTGGAAGCCGAGCACCGCCGCCGCGCCCCCGGTCTCCCGGAGAACCTGCCCCCGAAAGGTGGCGGGGGCCTCGGCGGGCGGCTGCTGGAGCGCGAAGATGGCCGTCCGCACCTCCTGGATCGTGGAATCCAGCTCGTCCACGGCCGTCCCGAGCAGCTCGCCCGTCTCCCCGGCACCGGCCCTCCGGCGCGTCGACTCCAGCATCATCTCGGTGGCGAACAGCCGCTGGACGACCAGATCGTGCAGATCCCGCGCGATCCGGTCGCGGTCCTCGTACACCGCCAGCCGCTCCCGGTCCTGCTGCGAGTCCGCCAGCACCAGGGCCAGCGCGGCCTGCGAAGCGAACTGGGCGGCCAGCAGCCGGTCCAGGCCGGTGTACGGGCGCGCTCCGCGCCGCCGGGGCAGGGCGAGCGTCCCGATGAGCCGGCCCCCGCTCTGCAACGGCAGCATCATGCTCGGCCCGAACCGCGACCGTACCGGCGTCGTCATCCGGGGATCGGTCGCAGAGTCCTCGATGAACACGGCCTCGCCGCCGAGCAGCTGTTCGAGGACGGGGGAGCCGGGGGCGATCGCCGTGCCCACCAGACCGGCCGGGTCCTCGTGCGTCGAGGCGACCACGATCTCCATCCCGCCCGCGTCGGTGGGCTGGAGGATCACCCCGGCCGAGGCGTCACTGAGCAGCCGTGCCCGCTCCGCCACCGTCGTCAGCGCGTCGGACAGGTTCTCGCCGGTGAGCAGGGTGTTGGTGACGGCCGCCGCGCCCTCGATCCAGCGTGCCCGCTGGCGGGCGCTCTCGTACAGCCGGGCGTTGCCGATCGCGATGCCCGCCTGCGCGGAGAGGACCTTCAGCAGTCCCGCGTCCGTCTCGGTGAAGTGCCCGGTGGGCTTCTCGGCGAGGTAGATGTTGCCGAAGACCTCGTGGTGCACCCGGATCGGGGCGCCGAGGAACGAGCGCATCGGGGGGTGCCCGGGCGGAATGCCGGTGGCACGCGGATCGGCCGTCAGATCGTCGGAGCGCAGCGGACCCGGTGCGTCGACGAGAGCGCCGAGCATGCCGGTGTGCCCGTCCGGGAAGTCACCGATCGCCGCCTGCTCGTCCTCGCTCATCCCGCATACGTACAGCTCGCGGATCGTGCCGCGTACGGGGTCCAGTACGCCCAGCGCCCCGTACCGGGCGTCGGTCAGGGCGGTCGCGGTGTCGATGATCTGCTGGAGCGTGGCCCGGAGTTCGAGGTCCGAGCCGACGCTCAGCACGGCTTCCAGCAGCCGGGGCAGCAGCGGCGACCTGGGCAGGCCCCGGTCCGGGAGCGCCCCTTGTGGCCGGTCCGTCATCCGCCGCTCCCGCCGCCCGGGTCAGCTCGCCAGCGGGTCGAGCACCAGGGGGCTGATCTCGCCCTCCATCATGGCGCCCAGACCGAGGATCGAGCAGGTGTCGGGCCGCTCCGCGATGTGCACCGGCACGCCGGTCGCATCGCGCAGCATCCGGTCGAGGCCGGGCAGCAGGGCGCTCCCGCCGACCATCATGATCCCGCAGTCCGCGAGGTCGGCGACCAGGTCGGGCGGGCAGTCCCGCAGCACCTTGCCCACACCGTCCAGGACGGCGGTGAGCGGGCGGTGGATCGCCTGCCGGATCGCGGCGGTGTCGACCTGGACGGACCGGGCGAGGCCGGTGGCGACGTCCCGGCCGTGGATCTCGGTGACCGAGGGGCCCTGTGCGGTCAGCCCGTTGTCGCTCAGGGCGAGCTGGAGGGGGCGCACGGACTGGCTCGGCAGCATCAGTTCGTGGTGCTGGCGCAGGTGCTGGATCACCGCGTGGTCGATCGCGTCGCCGCCGACCGGGAGGCGTACCGCCGTCACGATCGAGCCGAGCGAGAGCACCGCGATCTGCGTCGTCGCGGCCCCGCACACCATGATCATGGTCGCGGTCGGCTGCTCGACCGGGAGCCCGCAGCCGACGGCCGCCGCGATCAGGGTGTCGACCAGCTCCACCCGCCGGGCGCCGAGGCCGACCAGGGTCTCCACGGAGGCCCGCCGCGCGAGCGGGTCGCTGTCGTGCGGCGTGCAGGCGGCGGCGCGCAGCCAGGGCTTGCGGCGCAGCTGGCGCCGGAGTTTCTCGCCGAGCAGGTGGCGCAGCATGCGCTGGGCCATCTCGATGTCCACGACGGTCCCGCCGGACACGGGCCGGGCCACCCGGATGTAGTCCGGGGTCCGGCCCGTCATCTGCTCCGCGAGCGCGCCCACGGCGATGAGTGAGCCGGTACGGGTGTTGACGGCGGCGACACTCGGCTCGTCCACGACGAGGCCGGGCCCCTTGACGTACACGCGGGTGCGGGAGGCCCCCAGGTCGACGGCGACGTGGCAACGGCGCAACTGCTCAAGGCTGACGGTCACGGCGGGTTCCTCCCGAGAGCGTTGAGGGCGACCGACGGACAGCCGGCTCTCCTGAAAGCCTGCGCCGTTCGGGGCCCCCACGCCCGCTGGACTGAGCCGGAGGAGGGACACCCTGACGGCGTGTCGAGCGCGTTGCGCGCCCATGGCGCGTCCGCACGTACGAACACCGCCCCGGCACCCGCATCCGGCCCGTCCGGCGTTCGGGGCCCCTCAACCCCCCGGCACCACCCGCTGCAACAACCCCCACGTGAACTCCGCGACACACGCGCCCGCCCCGGTCCCGATGCCCAACGCCCACCGTGTCGGCGCGCTCCCCTCCATCGGCCGCGCCGGGGCGAAGGCACGGGCGACCTCGTCCACCGTGCACGACCAGGGCACGAGGTCGTCCACCGTCCGCAGCACCGGCACCGCCGCGCCCCGCGCCCGTACCAGCCACTCGTTCCACACCGCGCCGCCCGGCGCCACCATCACCTCGAACCGCAGCTCCGGCCAGAGCGGAACCGGCCACAGCAGCACGTCGAACTCCAGGTCACCCAGGACCCGGCGGCCCGTCGACTCCGGCTCGCCGAGCACCGACCGGTAACGCCGCAGCGCTCCCCGCCCGCGCGGTGCCCGGACCATCGCCTGCCACCGCCGGTTCGCCTCCCGCATCTCCGCGAGCGACGCGCCCAACTCGCGCCGGGCGTCCTCCACCAGTCCCGGCTGGTGGTCCGCCATCCGGCGCAACAGGACGAGCTGGAACTCACGGGGCCCGAAGCGGGGCCCGGAAGGGGCGGCGGCGCTCATGGACCCCATCGTGCCCGCCCGCCGCTCAGGCGCCCAGCATCCGCCGCAGCAGATCCCGCAGCACCGTCCGGTCCGCCGCGGACAGCCCCGCCAGCGGCTCCCGCGCGAAGTCCAGCGCGTCCCGAAGCTGCGCGGCCGTCGCCGCGCCCCGCTCGGTCGGCGCGGCCAGCTTCACCCGCCGGTCGGCCGGGTCCGGACGCCGCTCCACCAGGCCGCGCGCCTCCAGCCGGTCCACGATCCCGGTCACGTTGGACGGCTCGCACTTCAGCTTCTGGGCGATCCTGCGCATGGGAAGCGGCTCGACGGACAGCAGTCCCAGCACCCGGGCCTGCGCGCCCGTGAGGCTGTGCTCGGCGGCCGCCCGGTCGTACTCCTCGTAGTAACGCGCGACGACGCTGCCGATGAGCTCGATGACTTCGAGGGTCAGGGGGTCTGTGCGCGGGGTGGCCATGACACACAGGATAACCAGTTGCTTGACAACATGAAATATCCAGGAGCATGGTTGTTTCAGGTAGTGAAGCTTTTCGGGCTTCCGTTGAACCGACACCCCACACCGAGGAGACCCCGAGCCCATGTCTGCAGCTCTTCCCACGTCCGGCCGCGAATGGCACCTCACCGCCCGCCCGCACGGCTGGCCGAAGGCCGAGGACTTCGCACTGCGTGAGGCCGAGGTCGCCGCCCCCGCCGAGGGCCGGGTCCTCGTGCGCAACCTGCACTTCTCCGTAGACCCCTACATGCGCGGCCGGATGAACGACGTGAAGTCGTACACCCCGCCGTTCAAGCTCGACCACCCCATGGACGGCGGCGCCGTCGGCGAGGTCGTCGCGTCGAACGCCGAGGGCTTCCAGGTGGGCGACCACGTCCTGCACGGCCTCGGCTGGCGCGAGTACGCGAGCGTCCCCGCCCAGCACGCGGTGAAGGTCGACGGCTCGATCGCCCCCCTCTCCGCCTACCTCGGCGTGCTCGGCATGACCGGGCTCACCGCCTACGCCGGTCTGTTCGACGTGGCGTCCTTCAAGGAGGGCGACGCGGTCTTCGTCTCCGGCGCCGCCGGCGCGGTCGGCAGCCAGGTCGGCCAGATGGCGAAGATCAAGGGCGCGTCCCGGGTCATCGGCTCCGCGGGCTCCGACGAGAAGGTCAAGCTCCTCACCGAGGAGTACGGCTTCGACGCCGCGTTCAACTACAAGAACGGCCCCGTCGCCGAGCAGCTGCGCGAGGCCGCCCCCGACGGCATCGACGTCTACTTCGACAACGTCGGCGGCGAGCACCTGGAAGCGGCGATCTCCTCGTTCAACGTGCACGGCCGCGCCACCATCTGCGGCATGATCGCCCAGTACAACGCCACCGAGCCCAGCCCCGCCCCGCGCAACCTCGCGCTGGTCATCGGCAAGCGGCTGCGCCTCCAGGGCATGCTCGTCGGCGACCACCAGGACCTCCAGCAGCAGTTCGTCCAGGACGTGGCCGGCTGGCTGGCCTCGGGCGAGCTGAAGTACCGCGAGACGGTCGTCGAGGGCATCGAGAACGGCGTGGACGCCTTCCTCGGCCTGCTGCGCGGCGAGAACACCGGGAAGATGATCGTCTCCCTCGGCTGAACCGCCCTTCCCCGTACCCGTTAGGCTCAACCCAGGCCGCCGCGATCGTGGGCGCGAGTCGCGGCGCATCAGCAGGAGGAATCCTCAGCATGACCATTCAGAACATAGCCGTCGCGTACACCGCCGTCGCCACCGCCGAGAACGGTCGTGACGGCCGCGTCGCCTCGGACGACGGCAAGCTCGACGTCGTCGTCAACCCGCCGAAGGAGATGGGCGGCAGCGGCGCCGGCACCAACCCGGAGCAGCTCTTCGCCGCCGGTTACAGCGCCTGCTTCCAGGGTGCGCTGGGCGTCGTCGCCCGCCAGGAGAAGGCCGACATCTCCGGCTCCACGGTGACCGCGGCGGTCTCCATCGGCAAGACCGAGGCCGGCGGCTTCGGTCTGGAGGTCGCCATCACCGCGACCATCCCGAACGTCGACAGGGCGACCGCGCAGGCGCTCATCGAGAAGGCCCACCAGGTCTGCCCGTACTCGAACGCCACGCGCGGCAACATCAAGGTGGAGCTCGCGGTCGCCTGACCGCGCCCCTCCCACTGAACCGAGCCCCGTCCCGGGTCCCGCTAGGCTGAGGCCATGCGTGATCTCGGGGCGGGGCTCGGTTTTCTGATCAAGGGCCAGCGCTGGGTGTTCGGCCACGGCAAGTGGTTCGGCATAGGGCTGCTGCCCGGTCTGATCACCCTCGTGCTGTACGCGGGCGCCCTCGTCGGCCTCGGCTACGGCGCCGACGACCTGGCGGCGTGGGCGACGCCGTTCGCCGACGACTGGTCCTCGCCCTGGCTGGGCCTGCTGCGCAACACCCTGACCGTGCTGGTCTTCGTCCTCGGCCTGTTCCTGGCCGTGATCACCTTCACCGCCGTGACCCTGCTGGTCGGGCAGCCCTTCTACGAGTCGCTGTCCGAGGAGGTCGAGCGCACCGAGGGCGGCACGGTCCCCGAATCCGGGCTGCCGCTCTGGCGGGAGCTGTGGATCTCCGCCCGCGACAGCGTGCGCATCCTGGTCCGGGTCGGGCTGTACGCGATCCTGCTCTTCGCCCTGGGCTTCGTGCCCGTCGCCGGGCAGACCGTCGTCCCCGTCCTCGGCTTCTGCGTCACCGGGTACTTCCTGGCCGAGGAGCTGACCGCCGTCGCGCTCCAGCGCCGGGGCATGGCGCTGAAGGACCGCCTCGCCCTGCTGCGCGGCAACCGCGTGCGCACCCTCGGCTTCGGCGTACCGCTGGGGCTGGCGTTCATGCTGCCGTTCGTCGCGGTGGTCCTCATGCCCGGGGCCGTCGCGGGGGCGACCCTGCTGGCGCGGAGCCTGGTCGGCGACGAAGAGGCGGACGACGCGGGCAAGGGTGAGACGGCCGCCGCCGCGGACTGAACGGCCGCCCCGCTCACCGCACCGCGAACCGCCCGGCCCACCGCGAACCGCTCAGCGCACCGAGAACCCGTACACCGTCGTGGACGCGAACACCTCGCCCGGCCGCAGTACCGTGCTCGGGAACTCCGGCCGGTTCGGCGAGTCCGGGAAGTGCTGGGTCTCCAGGGCGATCCCCGCGCACGGGCCGAACGGCCGCCCGTCCATGTGGTCGGCCGTGTACAGCTGGAGCCCGGGCTCCGTCGTCGTCACCGTCAGCACGCGCCCGGACCCCTCGTCGTACAGCTCCGCCGCCGGGGCCGTGCCGTCGAGCACGAAGTTGTGGTCGTACCCCTTGCCCACCGGCAGGGGCTCGCGGAAGTCGAAGCGCGTGCCCTCCACCGGCAGGAACTCGCCGGTCGGCAGCGACTCCTCGTCCACCGGGGTGACCGCCCCGGCCGCGATCCGCAGCCGCTGACCGAGCGCGCTGCCGCTGTCGGCACCCGCCAGGTTCCAGTAGGTGTGGTTCGTCAGGTTCAGCACGGTCGGCGCGTCCGTCACCGCCCGGTACGCGATGCGCAGCGCCCCGCCCTCGTCCAGCGTGTACGCCGCCGTCAGCTCGACGCGCCCGGGGAAGCCCTCCTCGCCGTCCGCCGAGACGAGGGACAGCTCCACCCCCTCCGGGACCGCGCGCGCGTCCCACACCCGCTTGTCGAAGCCACGCACCCCGCCGTGCAGCTGGTTGCGGCCCTCGTTGCGCGTGAGGTGGTGCGTACGGCCGTCCAGCTCGAAGGACGCCCCGCCGATCCGGTTCGCGTACCGGCCGACGAGTGCCCCGAAGTACGGCGCCGTGTACTCCTGGTACGAGGCCAGGTCGGGCAGCCCGAGGGCGATCCCGGCCCGTACGCCGTCCCGGTCCGGCACCTCGGCCGACTGCACGATGCCGCCGTACGTCAGCACCCGCACCCGTGTGCCGTCCCGCTCCAGCGTCCAGCGGTGCACCGCGGTGCCGTCCGCGAGGGTGCCGAAGTGCTCCGTACCGATCACCGTGCCCGAACCCGTTTCCATGATCAGCGACTCTACGCGGGTGGTCGCACCGCCGTGACATTCCGGTAGGCGATCTCGGCGAGCCGCGCCTGCCCGTTGCGGCCGGGGTGGAACCAGTCCCACTGGCTGAGCTGCTTGCCGGTGAACCGGTAGTCGAACACCGCCCCGCCGTCGTACCGGCAGCGGCGGTCCTTCGCGCACACCTCGCGCAGCACCTTGTTGTACGCCACGACCCGCTCCTGCACCGCGGTGCGCCGGGCCACCGCCGCCGCGCCCATGTCGTCCGCGTCGGACAGCATCGACTTGCAGATGCCCAGCTTCCAGATCTGCTTGCCCAGCGGGTTGGCGCGCCCCTGCGACCACAGCCGCTTCAGGTCCGGCACGCTCGACACGTACACCTGCGTCTTCGGCGCCCCGGCGCGCAGCTCGCGCAACGACGTCTCGAACGACCTCCGGAAGTCCGCCACCGGAGTCATCGACCGCACCGAGTCCCGGCAGGCGTCGTTGGCGCCGATCATCACCGTCACCAGGCCGGGGTCCTCGTCCGCCGCCAGCGCCATCTGCTCCGGCAGTTGCGCCATCCGGGCGCCCGTCACCGCGTGGTTCCAGCTGTGGTCCGCCGCGCCGGACGCGCCCAGGAGCCGGACCGCCAGGCTGCGCACCGAGCTGTCCGTGCCGGTCGACCAGGAGACCTCCGGGCAGTCGGCCAGCACCGAACACGCGTCGAAGCCGCGCGTGATGGAGTCCCCGACCGCCGCGATCGACTTCGGCCGCGGGTCCCAGACCGGGCCCGCCGCCGGGGACGGACGGCGCTCGGCCGCCGAGCCCTTCGTCGTCCCGTCGGACCCCGAGCCGCAGCCGGCCAGCGCCGCCGAGCCCAGGCAGGCCAGAGTGGCCAGCCCCGCCAGTGCGGTGCGTGAGCGGTGCCGTGCGGACCGATCCGGCATTGCCTGGTCTCCTCCTTGTTCGTGCCCCGCCGCTCCGCCGGGTGAAGACTGAGCGAAGAAGGGGCCCTGGACCGACGGTACGTCACACCTCCGACACCGGGGCGCGGTAGCTTTTCCCCGTCGAACCAGTGGCTTGCGCGGCGCCCGGCTCCACTCGGGTGGCATCCGAACATCACACCGCGTCACATACTGTCGCTTTTCCGGAGAATATCTCCCGATGATGTTTACTGATGACAGGCCGCTGGGGAAGGCGAACCTCGTCCCACACTGGAGGTCCCGGTGACGACACGTGGAGTCCTGTACGTTCACTCCGCGCCGCGCGCGCTCTGCCCACACGTCGAATGGGCGGTGGCGGGAGTCCTCGGCGGGCGGGTGCAGCTCGACTGGATCAGACAGCCGGCGGCGCCGGGCACCTGGCGCTCCGAATTCTCCTGGCAGGCACGGCCCGGCACGGCGTCCAAGCTGGCGTCCGCGCTGCGCGGCTGGGACCTGCTGCGTTTCGAGGTGACGGCGGAGCCGTCACCCACGGCGGAGGGTGAGCGCTACAGCTCGACGCCCACGCTGGGCATCTTCCACGCCGTCACCGGCATGCACGGCGACATCCTGGTCCCCGAGGACCGCCTCCGCGCCGCGCTGGCCCGTTCCGCGGGCGGCGAGACGGACCTGGCGGCGGAGATCGCCAAGCTCCTCGGCAAGCCGTGGGACGACGAGCTGGAGTCGTTCCGCCATGCGGGCGAGGGCGCTCCCGTCCGCTGGCTGCACCAGGTCGTGTGACCGGGCGCCGTCCCGGACCGCGCTCCTCGATCGCCGGAGGGGCCGGGGCAAGCAGAAGCCCGCACCCCCTCAGGGGCACGGGCTTCACGCACAAGCGACGTGCTTCACGCGTCAGACGCTACGGAACGCCAGCACCACGTTGTGGCCGCCGAAGCCGAACGAGTTGTTGATCGCCGCGATCGGCCCCTCCGGCAGCGCCCGGGGCGCCTCCCGGACGATGTCCGCGTCGATCTCCTCGTCCAGGTTGTCCACGTTGATCGTCGGCGGAGCCATCCGGTGGTGCAGCGCCAGGACCGTCGCCACGGTCTCGATGCCGCCCGCACCGCCGAGCAGGTGGCCCGTCATCGACTTCGTCGCGGAGATCGCGACGTGGTCCAGGTCCTCGCCCAGCACCGCGCGCAGCGCCTTGACCTCCGCGAGGTCACCCTGCGGGGTGGACGTCGCGTGGGCGTTCAGGTGGGCGATCTCCGACGGCTTGAGGTCCGTCTGGTCCAGCAGGTTCTGCATCGCCGCGGCGATACCGCGACCCGTCGGCTCCGGCTGCGCGATGTGGTGGGCGTCGGCCGAGAGGCCCTGGCCCAGCACCTCGCAGTAGACCCGGGCGCCCCGCTTCGCCGCGTGCTCCGCGGACTCCAGGACGACGACACCGGCGCCCTCGCCGAGGACGAAGCCGTCGCGGCCCACGTCGTACGGGCGGGAAGCCTTCTCCGGCTCGTCGTTGCTCTTGGACATCGCCATCATGTTGGCGAAGGCGGCGATCGGCAGCGGGTGGATCGCCGCCTCGGTGCCGCCGGCGAGGACCACGTCGGCGCGGCCGGTGCGGATCATCTCGACGGCGTACCCGATCGCCTCGGCACCCGAGGCGCAGGCGGAGACCGGGGTGTGGACGCCCGCCTGGGCGTTCACCTCGATACCGACATTCGCGGCCGGGCCGTTGGGCATGAGCATGGGCACGGTGTGCGGGGAGACGCGGCGTACGCCCTTCTCCTTGAGCACGTCGTACTGGTCGAGCAGGGTGATCACGCCGCCGATACCGGAGGCGATCACCGAACCCAGCCGCTCGGGCTGGATCGTTTCGTCCTCACCGGCCTTGCCGGTGAAGCCCGCGTCCGCCCACGCCTCGCGGGCCGCGATCAGCGCGAACTGCGCCGAGCGGTCCAGGCGGCGGGCGAGCGGACGGGGCAGGACGTCAGCGGGATCGACGGCCGCCAGGGCCGCGATCCGGACAGGCAGTTCGGCGAAACGTTCGCCCTCAAGAGGCTTGACGCCGGAACGCCCGGCCATCAGACCTTCCCAGGTCGATGCGGAATCGCCACCCAGCGGAGTGGTTGCGCCGATACCGGTGACGACCACGGTGCGATTGGTCGAGTTCACTGGAAAATCTTCTCCACGTGTAGGGGGTCGTGAATCAGCGGCGCCACCGCCGGGTGGCGACACACGAACCGGCTGGATCAGTCCTGGTGCTTGAGGATGTAGTCCGCGGCGTCGCCGACGGTCTTGAGGTTCTTGACGTCCTCGTCCGGGATCTTCACGTCGAAGCGCTCCTCGGCGGCGACGACGACCTCGACCATGGACAGCGAGTCGACGTCCAGGTCGTCCGTGAAGGACTTGTCGAGCTTGACGTCCTCGGTCGGGATACCGGCGATCTCGTTGACGATCTCGGCGAGACCCTCGACGATCTCTTCCTGCGTGGCGGCCATTTCGGCGCTCCTTCGATGTATTTCTGCTGGGTTCGGGCGTCCGGGCGAAAAGCCCGGTGTGCCTAGGGGAGAGTAACGACCGTCGCGGCGTAGACGAGACCCGCCCCGAAGCCGATGACGAGCGCGGTGTCGCCGCTCTTGGCCTGACCGGTCGCCAGGAGCCGCTCCATGGCGAGCGGGATCGAGGCGGCGGAGGTGTTGCCGGTGGTCTCCACGTCACGGGCGACCGTGACGCTCTCCGGCAGCTTCAGCGTCTTCACCATCGAGTCGATGATCCGCATGTTGGCCTGGTGCGGGATGAAGACGTCCAGGTCTTCCGGGGAGATCCCGGCCGCGTCCAGCGCCTGCTGGGCGACCTTCGCCATCTCGAAGACGGCCCAGCGGAACACCGCCTGGCCCTCCTGCGTGATGGCGGGGAACTTGACCTCGCCGCGGTCGTTGAGGGGCAGCTTCGTGACATCGCCGAGCTGGAAGTCGTTCCACGCCACGGTCTGCTTGATCGTCTCGGACTTGTCGCCCTCGGAGCCCCAGACCGTCGGGCCTATGGCGGGCACCTTGGAGGGGCCGACGATGACCGCCCCGGCGCCGTCGCCGAACAGGAAGGCCGTGGCCCGGTCGGTCAGGTCGGTGAGGTCGCTCAGCCGCTCCACACCGATGACGAGTACGTACTCCGCCGAGCCCTCGACGATCATGCCCTTGGCCAGGGTCAGCCCGTAGCCGAAGCCCGCGCAGCCGGCCGAGATGTCGAAGGCGGCGGGCTTGCCCGCGCCGACCTTGTGGGCGATCTCGGTCGCGATGGCCGGGGTCTGCTTGAAGTGCGAGACGGTGGAGACGATGACCGCGCCGATCTGCTCCGGGGTGATCCCGGCATCCGCGATGGCCTTGCCGGACGCCTCGACGGACATCGCGGCCACGGTCTCCTCCTCGGAGGCCCAGTGGCGGGTCGCGATACCGGAGCGGGAACGGATCCACTCGTCGGACGAGTCGATCGTCTCCAGGATGACCTCGTTGGGCACCACCCGGGTCGGGCGGTAGCCGCCGACACCCATGATCCGCGCGTACGGAGCGCCCTGGCTTGGCTTGATCTTCGACATGCTCTCGGGCTCCTTAGGCGCCCGCGTGCTCAGAGATGAGCGCGCGGGCCGCGTCGAGGTCGTCGGGGGTCTTGAGCGCGAGGGTCGGGACGCCGGGCAGCGCCCGCTTCGCCAGGCCGGTGAGCGTGCCGCCGGGGCAGACCTCGATGAGCGCGGTGACGCCCATCTCCTTGAAGGTCTCCATGCACAGGTCCCAGCGGACCGGGTTCGCGACCTGGCCGACGATCCGGGTGATGACCTCGTGGCCGGTGGCGACGGTCTTGCCGTCGGCGTTCGAGACGTACGTCACCGAGGGCTCTGAGACGTCCAGGTCCCCGGCCGCGGCGCGCAGCCGCTCGACGGCGGGCGCCATGTGGTGCGTGTGGAAGGCGCCGGCCACCTTCAGGGGCACCACGCGGCGCACACCCTCCGGCTTGTCCTCGGTCAGCGCGGCGATCTGGGCGGCGGTGCCCGCGGCGACGATCTGGCCGGCCCCGTTGACGTTCGCCGGGGTCAGCCCGAGCTTCTCCAGGTGCTCCACGGTGACCTCGGGGTCGCCGCCGAGCAGGGCCGCCATCCCGGTCTCGGTGACCGCGGCGGCCTCGGCCATGGCGAGCCCGCGCGTACGGACGAAGCGCAGCGCGGCCTCCTCGCCGATGACACCGGCGAACGAGGCGGCGGTGATCTCACCGACGCTGTGGCCGGCGACGACGTCCGGAGAGGCGTCGAGCGCGGAGGCCGACAGCAGACCGGCGGCGACCAGCAGCGGCTGGGCCACCGCGGTGTCGCGGATCTCCTCCGCGTCCGCCTCGGTGCCGTAGCGCAGGAGGTCGAGCCCGATGGCGTCGGACCAGGCCGCGATGCGGTCGGTGGCACCGGGGAGGTCGAGCCAGGGAGTCAGGAAGCCGGGCGTCTGAGCGCCTTGGCCGGGAGCGACGAGTACGAGCACCCTCACACTCTCTCTTGTGAACGGTCCGGAACACCCGTGGGGACAGGGACGAAGAACCGTAGGGGGAATTGTTGATGTCCGACAAAAGTCTAGGACTGCGTATCCCGGTCGGCCAGGCGCCCCAGGATCAGGGCGATTCGCAGAGTGAACGCCGAGCGCACATCGGAAGGTGACCAGCCGGTGACGTCTGTCACACGTCGAAGCCGGTAGCGCACGGTGTTGGGATGCACGAAGAGCATCCTGGCCGCGCCCTCCAGGCTGCTCGCCTGCTCCAGATACACACTCAGCGTCTCCAGGAGCGCGGAGCCCGCCTCTTCCAGCGGTCTGTAGATCTCCTCCACCAACTGCTCGCGCGCGGCAGGGTCGCCCGCCATCGCGCGCTCCGGCAGCAGATCGTCCGCGAGCACCGGCCTCGGCGCGTCCTGCCAGGCTCCGCACGCCTTCAGCCCGGCGGCCGCGGCCTGCGCGGAGCGGGTCGCGGCCAGCAGGTCCGCCACCACGGGCCCGGCCACCACGGGGCCCGCCGCGTACGGCCCGATCAGGGCCTTCGCCACCTGGAGCGGGTTGTCGCTGCCGCCCGCGATGACCACCAGGCGGTGGCCGAGCACCCCGGTGAGGACCTGGAGCTTGGCGTGCCGGGCGGCGCGCCGGATCGCCTCCACGGTCAGCTCGCTGTCCCCGTCCGGGGCGGTGCCGAGCAGCACGCAGACGTGCTCGGGGGAGTTCCAGCCGAGGGCGGCGGCCCGGGAGACGGCGCCCTCGTCGGCCTCGCCGGACAGCACCGCGTTCACCACGAGCGATTCGAGGCGGGCGTCCCAGGCGCCCCGGGCCTCGGCCGCCTGCGCGTACACCTGGGCGGTCGCGAACGCGATCTCGCGGGCGTACACGAGCAGCGCCTCCCGCAGCACCGACTCGTCGCCGGGCGCGGCGACCTCGTCGATCGCGGCCTCCATGACCTCGATCGTGGTCCGCACCATCTCGACGGTCTGCCGCAGTGTGATCGCCCGGGTCAGCTCGCGCGGGGCGGTCCCGAAGACGTCGGTCGAGATCGCCTGCGGGGTCTCCGGATGCCGGAACCACTCGGTGAACGCGGCGATACCGGCCTGGGCGACCAGGCCGATCCAGGACCGGTTCTCCGGGGGCATCGCCCGGTACCACGGCAGCGACTCGTCCATGCGGGCGATCGCGTTCGCGGCCAGCCGGCCGGAGGACTGCTCAAGCCGCTTCAGGGTCGCGGCATGGAGGTGGGCGTCGTTCGCAGCGGGCTGCTCAGGATCGGGTCGGGGCACGTGCACAAGACTGCCCTATCCGGCCGCGCGTCCGGATGGCCGGGGCCGGTGGCGGCCGGGTCCGGGGCGCGGAGCAAGGGTTTCCGGGGCCCTCCGGCGCTCCGCGGGCCCGATGGCGGGCCGGTTCCGCCGCGGGCGGGGCCGCGCGAGGGCCGGCGGGCTACCGTGGACGGGTGATTTCCGTACACCGCGCGGGCGACCGGTTCGAGGGCGGGGACGCGGCGGCCGGCATCGCGTCCCGCCACTCGTTCTCCTTCGGCACCTTCTACGACCCCGACAACCTCCGCTTCGGCCCGGTCCTCGCCTGCAACGAGGAATGCCTCGCACCCGGCGCGGGCTTCGAGGAGCACCCGCACAGCCATACGGAGATCGTCACCTGGGTCGTCGAGGGCGAGCTGACGCACCGCGACTCGGCCGGCCACGCCACGGTGGTCCGGGCCGGTGACGTCCAGCACCTCAGCGCCGCGTCCGGCGTCCGCCACGTCGAACGCAACGACGGCGAGCGCCCGCTGACGTTCCTTCAGATGTGGCTCGCGCCCCTGGAGCCCGGCGGCGAGCCCTCGTACACGACCGTCCCGGGCATCGCCGACTCCACCCCGTACGCCCTCCCCGAGGCAGGCGCCATGCTCCATGTGCGCCGCCTCTCGGAGGGCGGGCGCGCGGAGGTCCCCTACGCCCCACGGGTCTACGTCCACGTGGTGCGGGGGACCGTACGCATCGGCGCCGAGGAGCTGGCGGCGGGCGACGCGGCCCGCGTCACCGCTGAACGGGGTCTCGAACTGGTCGCCGCCGACGCGGCCGAGGTGCTGGTCTGGGAGCTGTGCGACTGACCGGCACCCCGGCCACCGGCCCGCGTCAGCGGGCGTGGTGCCGGTCGGTCTGCTGGCGCGGGATCTCACTCAGCCGCACCGCCGCCGGGCGCCGACGGCTCCGGCCGCTGCTCCGGCCGGGAAACGCGTTGCGCCGCGCGGGCACCTTCGGGGCCAGGGCCACGAAGGCGAGCGGGGCGAGGACCGCGACGAGGATCAGCACGATGAGGGCGTTCATGTTCCTGCCTTCCGTCGGGTACTGACGGTCTGTCACTACGTGTCGTAACCGGAAACCGGCCCCGTAAACACGATGGGTGACGAAAATTGCGGTGGCGGGGGCGGGCTACCGCCGCCACATCGACCACATCGGCGGCCCGGACCGGAACGTCATCTCCTCGCGGACCTCGAAGCCGTGGCGGCGGTAGAAGGTGAGGTTGCGGCTGTTGCTCGACTCCAGGAAGACCGGGCGGCCGTCCGCGTCCGCCCGTTCCAGCAGGCCGCCGAGGACCACCGAGCCGCGTCCCGTACCGCGTGCGTCGGCGTGGGTGCCGATGTACTCGACGTACCAGTGCGCGGGGCCGGCCGGGTGCCGGTGCTCCAGGGCGAGCAAGCGCCCGGCCGTGCGGGGGAGCTGCGCCCGGCTCGCCCGCAGCAGCGTGCCCGCGTTGCGCAGCAGGTAGCTCGCCGGGAGCTTCCAGGCACCGGGTTCCGCCCAGACGGCCGCCACCGTGCGGTCCTCGTCCGTCCACACCCGGCCCGCCGGGATCTGCTGTGCCAGGTGCGCGGTGAACAGCAGCCGCAGCCGCCGGTCGCGGTCGCGGGGCATCAGCCAGGACCAGACCGGGTCCTCGGCGTACGCGCTCGCCAGCACGCCCGCGAGCGCGGGGACGTCGGACGCGGTGGCGCGGACTGTGTCGTCGGTCATGGGCGGGGAGCGTAGCGGCCGTCCGTGACCGGCGGCCAGCGTCCCGGCAAGACCGGTGGACCGGCCAACGGGGCACGACTTTCGGCTATCACCGTGCGGGATCTCGACTGCGTGGCGGGGCCATGTGAATCTGCCGGTGCCTCAGGAATACGTCCACGGTTCGCCCGCCGTTCGCACCGGCGGCCTAGTTTTCGCAGGCGCGCAGACGTCCCTCCTCCTCGTGAACCACTCTCCCCCAGAGGTGCCCCGATGACCCTTCAGATCAGCGAGATCCCGTGTTCGGACACCGAAGCCGACGACACCGGCGAGCTCACCAATGAGATGCGCATCAGCCGTCGCCGGATGTTGCGGACGGCCGCCGTGTCGCTCGGCGCCCTCGCCGCCGGGCCGGTGGCCGACGCGGTCGGTGGTGCGCAGGCCGAGGCGGCCGAATACCGCCTGCCCAAAGGCTTCAAGGGCGATATCTCCGACCTGAGGCACGTGGTGATCCTCATGCAGGAGAACCGTTCCTTCGACCACTACCTCGGCCAGCTGAAGGGGGCGCGCGGCCACGACGACAAGCAGGTCCTGACGTTCCAGGACGGCACCACCGTCTTCCAGCAGCGCGACGCCGCCGGCGCCATCGTGACGCCCGCCGTCTCGACCGCCACCTGGAGCGACAAGCACAACTTCTACGGTGCCAACGGCGGGCGCTGGGACACCTGGGTGCAGGACAAGGGCGACCACTGCATGTGGTACTACACGCCCGACTACATGCCGTGGATGTACTCGCTCGCCTCCCAGTACACCGTCTGCGACATGAACTTCTGCTCGCTGCACGGACCCACCATCCCCAACCGCTACTACCTGATGAGCGGCACGGCCGGCGGCGAGACCAGCAACGCCGGGCAGAACAACTACACCCGCCGCTGGACCACCGTCCCCGAACAGCTCCAGCAGGCCGGCATCAACTGGCGGGTCTACTCCGACAACAGCGGCAACGGCGTCGGCAAGAGCCTCCAGAGCGGGTACGTCGGCGAGTACGGCTGCAACGTCACCAACAGCTTCGCCGTCTTCGACCCCCGCACCGCCGACCCGGCCGAGCTCGAACCGGGCACCGGAAAGGTCTGGAAGGCCAACTCCTTCGTCTACGCGGGCGCCACCACCCCCAACGACGACTCCGAGGCCAACCTGGACGCCGTCCTGCGCGACCTGATCGCCGCCTGCGAGCCGGGCGCCGAGCACCCGCTGCCCGAGGTGTCCTGGGTGGTCATGCCCGCCGCGTGGAGCGAGCACCCGGGCTTCGACACGGTGCACGGCGAGCGGTACATGAACAAGGTGCTGAAGACGCTCCAGAGCAACGAGGACATCTGGAACCACACCCTGGTGATCATCACCTACGACGAGAACGACGGGAAGTTCGACCACGTCCTGCCGCCGCGCCCGGAGGCGGGCACCCCCGGCGAGTACTCCGGCACCACCCCGTACGGATTCGGGCCCCGCGTCCCGATGCTGCTGGTCTCCCCGTGGACGCGCGGCGGCTACGTCGCCTCGGAGGTCTTCGACCACACCTCGACCGTGAAGTTCCTGGAGACCTGGGCCGCGCATCTGGGCAAGCCGTTCACCTGCCCGAACATCACCCCGTGGCGCCGCTCCATCGCCGGCGACCTGACCAGCGCGATCGACTTCGCGCACCCGCGACCCGGCCCGGTCGTCATCGCCGACCCGGTCACCGGCACCCCGCCGAGGCCGCCCCGCGACCGGATGGAGCCGCGCGGACTCTCCTTCCACCCGCACGCCGTGCTCACCGAGGACCGGGCCGCCGGCACGGTGACCGCCGCCATGACGCTGACCGGCGGCCCGGAGGGCAAGGCGGTGAGCCTCCAGGTCTTCCCCGACCGGTACCTCCCGTTCGAGAACATCCCGCACACGGTGAGCGAGGCGGCCCCGCGCTCGTACACCTGGGACACGACCGCCACCGACGGCAGGTACGCCTTCTCGGTGTACGGCCCCGACGGGTTCCTGCGCTCCTTCGCCGGGCAGGTCGTTCCCGAGGACGCGAGCACCCGCCGCATCGGCCTGCCGCGCGTGGAGGCGCGGCTGGTCCGGGGCCGGCGTCCGGTGGTCCGCCTGGGGCTGCACAACGACGGCCGCCACCCCGTCCGGTACACCCTGGAGGCCAACGACTACGCGGGCGGCACCCGTAAGGTCACCGTCCCCGGCGGCCACTCCGCGGTCGTGGAGTGGCCCACCGAGCACGGCTACTACGACGTGGTGCTCACCGCCGACACCGGCACCGGCTGGACCCAGCGGTACGCGGGCCGGGTGGCGACGGTGAACGACCGCTGACCGGGGCGGCCGGCCCGGCTCAGCCCGCCAGCTCCGCCAGCACCGCGTCGGTGAACGGCGGCCACACCTCGACCGCCCACGGGCCGAAGGCCCGGTCGGTGAGCGCGACGCAGGCCGCGCCCGCCGCCGGGTCGACCCAGAGGAACGTGCCCGACTGCCCGAAGTGGCCGAAGGTCGCGGGGGAGGAGGAGGCGCCGGTCCAGTGCGGGGACTTGGAGTCGCGGATCTCGAAGCCGAGGCCCCAGTCGTTGGGGTTCTGGTGGCCGTAGCCGGGGAGGACGCCCTTCAGGCCCGGGTGGACGACGGTCTGCGCGGCGAGCACGGTGCGCGGGTCGAGGAGGCGGGGGGCCTGCACCTCGGCGGCGAAGCGCGCGAGGTCGGCGACCGTGGAGACGCCGTCCTTCGCGGGGGAGCCGGCCAGGGTGGTCGCGGTCATCCCGAGCGGTTCCAGGACCGCCTGTCGGACGTATTCCGGGAACGGGATCCCGGTGGTCTTCGCGATGTGGTCGCCCAGCACCTCGAAGCCCGCGTTGGAGTAGAGGCGCCGGTTGCCGGGCGGGGCCATCACCCGGTGCTCGTCGAACGCGAGGCCGCTGGTGTGGGCGAGGAGGTGGCGCACGGTCGAGCCCTCGGGGCCCGCCGGTTCGTCCAGCTCCACGGCGCCCTCCTCGTACGCCACCAGCGCCGCGTACGCCGCGAGCGGTTTGGTGACGGAGGCGAGCGGGAAGCGGTGCGCGGTCGGGCCGTGCGTACCGGCGACCGTGCCGTCCGCTCGTACGACGGCCGCCGCGGCGGTGGGGACGGGCCAGTTCTCGATCATCGCCAGGCTCTGCATGCGTACGAGAGTAGATTCCGTAGCCCGTCTGTCGGAAACCGCACCCGGTGGTGCTTGCTTCGAGTGCACTCCAACGTCATAGCGTGGAGGCATGACGGTGATGGAGACCACTTCGACCCGGACCGATATCTGCGCCTCCGCCCCCTCGGCGCACCCGCGCCCCGACGGGCAGGACCGCTACACGATCAGCGAGGTCGCCGCGTTCACCGGGCTGACCGCCCACACCCTGCGCTGGTACGAGCGGATCGGGCTCATGCCGCACGTCGACCGGTCGCACACCGGTCAGCGCCGCTTCAGCAACCGGGACCTCGACTGGCTCGCCTTCGTCACCAAGCTGCGGCTGACCGGGATGCCGGTCGCGCACATGGTCCGGTACGCCGAGCTCATACGCGAGGGCGACCACACCTTCGAGGAACGGCAGGAACTGCTGGAGGCGACCCGCCGCGACGTGAGGACGCGGATCGCGGAGCTCCAGGACACCCTGGCCGTGCTGGACTACAAGATCGACTTCTATGCGGGCGCCCGCAGGGTGCCGGAAGGGCCCAGTGCCTGATGACTGACAACAAGATCGCCACCGTCGAACTCGGCCGCGGCGGCCCCCGCGTCGGGGTCCAGGGCCTCGGCTGCATGGGCATCAGCGAGTTCTACGGCGACACCGACGAGGTTTCGGCCCGCGAGACGCTGGAGACGGCGCTGGCGGCGGGCGTCACCCTCTTCGACACCGCCGACATCTACGGCAGCGGCGCCAACGAGACCTTCCTCGCGCCGTTCGTCGGGGCGCACCGCGACGAGATCACCCTCGCCACCAAGTTCGGTATCGAGCGGCGCGACGAGGACCCCGACTACCGGGGCGTCAACAACAGCCCCGCGTACATCCGCAAGGCCGTCGAGGCGAGCCTGCGCCGCCTGGACACCGACGTGATCGACCTCTACTACATGCACCGCCACGACAGCGCCGTCCCGTTCGCGGAGTCCGTCGGCGCCATGGCCGAGCTGGTCCGGGAGGGCAAGGTCAAACAGCTCGGGCTCAGCGAGGTCACCGGCGCCGAACTGCGCGAGGCGCACGCAGTGCACCCGATCGCCGCCCTCCAGTCCGAGTGGTCCCTCTTCAGCCGGGACGTGGAGCGCAGCGCGCTCTCCGCCGCCGCCGAACTGGGCGTCACGGTCGTCCCGTACTCCCCGCTGGGCCGGGGCTTCCTCACCGGGTCCTTCACGGACGCGGGCAAGGAACTGGCCCCGGGCGACTTCCGCGCCTCGCAGCCCCGCATGACCGGCGAGAACGCGAAGGCCAACGCGGCGCTCCTGGAGCCCGTCCGCAAGATCGCCGCCGCGCACGGGGCGACCGCCGGGCAGGTCGCGCTCGCCTGGGTGCAGCAGCGCGCCCAGGTCCACGGCATCGGCGTGGTCCCGATCCCGGGCACCCGCAAGAGCCACCGCCTCCTGGAGAACGTGGGCGCGACCCGCCTCACGCTCACCGACGACGAGCTGGCCCTCCTCGAACCGATCGCCGGGCAGGTCGCGGGCGACCGCTACCAGGACATGAGCCTGACCTCCCTCGCCCGCGAGTAGCGCGGGGTAGCGTCCGTAGGAGGAAGCGACAGAGGAGGCAGCCGCATGGCGATCAAGCGGATGGACAACGTCGGCATCGTGGTCGAGGACCTGGACGCCGCCGTCGCGTTCTTCCGGGAACTCGGCATGGAGCTGGAGGGCAAGGGCGAGGTCCAGGGCGGCTTCGCCGAGCAGTGCACCGGGCTCGACGGCACCCACTGCGAGATCGCCATGCTCCGGACCCCGGACGGGCACAGCCGCCTGGAGCTGGCGAAGTACCTCAGCCCCGCGCCGATCGACGCCCCGCGCGACCGGCCGCACAACGTGCTCGGTACGCACCGCGTGATGTTCGCCGTGGACGACATCGAGGACACCGTCGCCCGGCTGCGCCCGCTCGGCGGCGAACTCGTCGGTTCCGTCGCGCGCTTCGAGGACAGCTACCTGCTCTGCTACCTGCGCGGCCCGGCCGGTGTCATCGTCGGGTTGGCGGAGGAGCTGGGGCGGTAGTCGTACGCCCCGGTCGCGATCGCCGTGAACGCGCGCAGCGACTCCGTCCCCGGGGCGAAGTACCCCGTGTGCCCCTGCGCGTCGTCCGCGGGCACCCGGCGGGCGCCGAACCCCGGCGACGCGGGGTCGGCGCCGTGGCCGAGCCCGGCGAACTCGACGTGCGGGACCTTGTCGATCCAGTCGCCGGGGTCCTTCGCCGCCCACACCCGCGCCCCGGTGCGCAGACCGGCCACGCTGTCCGCGCGCATCCCGGGCGAGCCGAGGACCACCAGGTCGGCGACGCGCAGCCGGTGCGCGGCCAGGCCGCAGACGACCGAGCCGTAGCTGTGGCAGAACACCGTGGCGACGGGCGCCCCGGCGGCCCTCAGCCCGTCCGTGAACCGGGTCAGCCGCGCGGAGCCGGCCTCCGCCAGCGTCCCCCGGGCCGCGTCGAGCCCGAGGCCCACCGGTGTGGTGTACCCGGCCCAGGCGATCACGGCGGTGCCCGGCCCCGTACGGGCGTACAGCGACCTGGCCATGCCGGCCGGGGTGCCGTACACATCGGTCGTACGGTCGAACGTGCCGGCGTCGATGTCGGACCCGGGCACCACCACGGACACCCGCCGAGCGGCCGTCAGGTCGCCGAAGACCTCCGCGACCTGGCCCCGGCCGCGCGGGTCGAACGCCAGGAAGCGGCGGGCCGGGTCCTCGGCGAGGTGGACGTAGCGGGAGTCGTGGGACGCCCTCAGCGCACGGGCGTTGGCGCGGTAGCGCAGTTCGACGGGGGCGCCGTCGAGGTTGCCGACGACGAGCGGATGCCGTGCGGCCAGGGCCTGTCGCTGCGCCTCGTTCAACCCCGCGAAGAACGCGGCGACTTCGGCGGGCGAATCGGCCTCCGGGTCGGGCAGTTCGCGGCCCAGCGTGTGGTCGGCCCGCCAGGAGGCCGTGCCCGGCGGCGGACCCGTGACCGCCTGCTGGGCGTTGCCCGACACCCAGCCCGCCGTCCCCGACACCACGGTGACCGCGAGCGCGGCCGCGACCAGGGTCCTCGCGTAACGCCTCATCCGCCCCGCCCTTCCTCTCCGGCCGAACCGGCCGGTCCCCGCACGCCGTTCGGCGCGACGGGAGGAAGGTAGGAACGCGGTGGGTGCGCGGGCGTCACACCGGGGGGCCAAGCCGTGTGATACCCGGGTAGGGGGTGGGGCGGGCGCGTCAGGCGGAGCCGGGGACGACGAGCCCCGCCTCGTACGCGAAGATCACCGCCTGCGCCCGGTCGCGCAGGGACAGTTTCGCCAGGACGCGCCCGATGTGCGTCTTCACCGTCTGTTCGGCGAGCACCAGCTTTCCGGCGATCTCCTGGTTCGACAGGCCGCGCGCGATGAGTTCCAGGACCTCCGTCTCGCGCGGCGTCAGCCCGTTGAGGCGCAGCGTCGCCCCGCCCCGGGACGCCGCCGCAGGCCCCTGCTTCGCGAAGTCGGCGATCAGACGGCGCGTCACGGAGGGGGCGAGCAGCGCGTCGCCCGCCGCCACCACCCGGACCGCCGCGATCAGGTCCGCCGGGGGCGCGTCCTTCAGCAGGAAGCCGGACGCCCCGGCCCGCAGCGCCTCGTACACGTAGTCGTCCACGTCGAACGTGGTCAGCATCAGCACTCTGGGCACGTGGACCACGCCCGGCGGCGGGTCGAGGAGCGCGCGAGCCGCCGCGAGGCCGTCCATCTCGGGCATCCGCACGTCCATCAGGACCACGTCCGGGTGGACACGGCGGCTGACCTCGACGCCCTGGCGCCCGTCCGGCGCCTCACCGACCACGTCGATGTCCGCCTGTGCCGCCAGCAGGGCGGCGAAACCCGCCCGCACCATGGCCTGGTCGTCGACGATGATCACACGGATGGTCACGGTTCCTCCGGACTCAGGGGGCGTCGTCGGGCCCGGCCGGGGACAGCGGCAGCCGCGCGGCGACCCGGAACCCCCCGTCCGGCAGCGGCCCGGCGTCCAGTGAGCCGCCCGTCAACCGTACGCGCTCCCGCATCCCGATCAGACCGTGGCCCGTTCCCGCCGTCTCCAGCGGCGAAACCCGCTGCTCCGGAGGGGCGTTGACGACCAGCACCGTCAACTGCCCGCCGTCCGAGGTGACCGAGATCCGCGTTCGGGCACCCGGCGCGTGCCGGACCACGTTCGCCAGCGCCTCTTGCACGATCCGGTACGCAGACAAGTCAACGGCCGACGGTATGTCACCCAGACCGGCGGCCAGCGACAGTTCGGCGGGAAGCCCCGTCCGCACCGTCGACTCCACCAGCTGCTGCAAGCGGTCGATCCCCGGCTGCGGGGCCCGTTCGCCCTCCGCGCCGTCACCGCGCAGCACCACGAGCAGCCGCCGCATCTCGGCCAGCGACTCCCGCGCGCTCGCCGCGATCGTCCCGAACTCCTCCCGTGCCTCGTCCGACAGCTCCGGCAGCCGGTAGGGCGCGGAGTCCGCCTGGACGGTGATCACGGACATGTGGTGGGCGACCACGTCGTGCAGCTCCCGGGCGATCCTGGCCCGCTCCTCCAGCAGCGTCCGCCGGGCGCGCTCCGCCTCGCTGACGGTCTCCTGCTCGGCGAGCCGGCGCTGCGCGACGCGCCGTTCCCGTACCGCCGCGCCGATCACCAGCACCACGGCCGCGCACAGGGGCAGCAGCAGCGCGGAGCCGTCGCTGCGGTCCGCGCGGACCAGATGGAGGATGAGGCTCGCCGCCCCGATCGCCAGCCAGACGGCGACGAGAACCCGCCGGGACCTGCGCAGGGCCAGCGCGAGGAGCAGGAAGAGATGGGCGATGAGCGGCGCGGGCGGCCACGGCCACACGTCGTACTCGCGGGCCGGCTGCCCCAGGAGCACCAGCGCGCCCGCGACGTCCGCCGGGAAGACGATCCACCAGGCCCACAGAGGGCGGTGCGCCATCAGCAGCAGGGGCCCGGCCTGGGTGACGGCGAGGGTGGTGGCGACCGCGCCGCCGAGCCCGTACTGGTCGAGGAGATTGGCCAGGGTGACGGGGAGGAAGAGCACCGTCAGGAGCACGGCGGCGGCCTGCGGCAGGAAACTCGTCCACCGCCGGGAACCGGTGGTGTGCGCGGGGGCGGAAGCGGGTATCGGCTCGGTCATCTCGGGCGGCGGCCGGCTACAGCTCGGCCAGGAGCTGAGCCTTCTTGGCGCTGAACTCCTCATCGGTCACCAGGCCGGCCCGGTGCAGCTCCCCCAGGTGGTGGATGCGCTCCGCGATGTCGGCCGGATCGCGCCGGGCGGCTGCGGTGAGGGCGCCGGCGGCCGGGGACGCGGACTGCTTCCTGCGCACGGATTCGAGGACGGCCGCCGCGAAGGGCAGCGACTCGTGGACCGGGCCGTAGCCAAGCCCGAAGATCACCGCCGCGGGGTCCTGGTCGGCCCGGGCGGGCCGGGGTATCACCGGCTGGAGGCCGGTGGCCGTCCCGCCCGTCGCGGGAGCGGTGAGCCCTCCGGACGCGGGGACCGCGGTGTCCGAGCCCCTGGGCAGCAGCCGCAGATAGCCCTCCAGGCCCTCCGGCGAGCGCCACTCGACCCCGCACAGATCCGTGACCGGGAACGTCTGGTCGCCGGCCTTCCACTTCTCCGACGAGGCGCCCGTCCAGGACCAGCGGAAGGAGATCCGCTCACCGTCGAAGCCGGCCCGCCCGTCGTACGCCTTGAACTGCATCGGGGCCTCCGGGGCCGCGACCAGGAAACGGTCGGCGGGATCGCCCGAGTCCGCGCCGAGGCAGGACCGCAGCTCGTCCGCGTAGTACTCGGCCAGGGTCTCGCGGGCGGCGGGGAGCACCAGCCGGTACGGGTCGCAGCCGTCCTTCAGCTGTCCGGCGGCGGCTTCCAGGAGCGGGTCGGCCCCGGGGCGCGGGACGGCGCGCAGCACCACCGTGCCCCGCCTGCCCGGGGTCAGCGTCACCGACGACAGCGCCGCGTGCGGGACGCGGCGCTCACGGAGGCTCTGGAGGAGTCTCGGTGTGCGGATACCCCGTTCGTAGCGGATGAGCACGGAGTCGGCGTCGAACTCCCAGGTGGCATGAATTCCGGCCAGCACATCACCCATGGGCCTCATCGTATGCGGCACTTGCCCGCCCCGTCCCCTCTCGGAGTCGACCGCTTCCGGAGGCCGGAGGCGGTGTCTCTACGCGTGTCAGGCTGTCGCGTTGGCGTACACCCCGTCGTTGCAGGTGCTGTCGGCCGGTGCGCAGGTCACCGACGTGTATGCGCCAACTCCGATCGCGGCGAAGTTGTCCAGGCTCTCGGTGCCCGGTTCGAAGTAGCCGCTGTGGCCGAGCGCGCCGTCCGCCGAGACGACCCGGGCGCCGAAGTCGTGGTCCACCGGATCGGCACCGTGTCCGAGGCCCCCGAACTCCAGGTTCGGCACGTCCTCGATCCAGTCGCCGCTGTCCCGCATCGCCCACACGTGCGCCCGGGTGTGCAGCTGTCCGGCGTTGTCCGCCCGCATGCCCGGGCTGCCGGCCACGGCGATGTCCTCGACCCGGCCGGGCAGCCTGCTCGCGGCGACCCCGCACAGAACGGAGCCGTAGCTGTGGCAGAACAGTGAGACCGGGGCCGGTCCCGGGAGTGCCCGGACGAGCGCGTCGAGCCGGACCGCCCCGCGCTCGGCGAGGTTGCCGAGGGCGGCGTCCATGCCGATGCCGACGGGCGTGGTGTAGTCGGCCCAGGCGATGACGGCGGTGCGCGCCTCGGGGCTCGCGGCGCGCTCGGCGGCGTACAGCGACTTGGCCATGCCGACGGGCGCGGCGTTGGTCTTGGCGCCGGTGCGTTCCAGGGTCAGCAGATTCGTGTCGACGCCGGGCACGACGAGCGAGATGCGCCGTGCCCGGTCCAGGTCGCCGAAGACCTCGGCGGCGAGCCCGCGCCCCGACGGGTCGAACGCCAGGAAGTGGCGGTCCCGGGCGAGCATCGAGCGGAATCGGTCCAGCCGGTGCTGGGCCTCGGCGCGGCCGGACGCGGAGAGTCTGGTGTCGTGGACGCGTTGGCGTTCGATCGCACCGGCCTGCCCGATCGCCCGCCGGTTCGCGCGGTAACGCGTGGTGACCGGGGCGCCGTTGAGGTTCCCCACGACGAGCGGGTATCTGTCGGCGAGGTGCGCGCGCTGCCCCGGTGTCAGCGTGGCGAAGAAGTGGGCCAGCTTGTACGGCGCGGTGTCGGCGTCCGGCAGCGGCTGGCCCGCTATCGACCCCTTGGCCCAGGCGGCCAGCGCGAGCGCGCGGGAGTCGCCGGAGCGCTGGTGGTGCACAGCGGTCCAGCCGGTCGTCGCGAGCATCACGAAAACGACCGCTACGGCGAGCAGGGCGCGCCAGGCGGTGAGCGTGGGGGAGGAGTCGAAGGAAGTCACTCCGGACCACCCTAGGAGACGGGTGGAGCCCGTTCGGGAGCAGGGTGACCCAGATCACTCGACTGTGCGGAAGGACACCGTGATCGCCTCACCCTGCGTACGGCCTTGCGGCACGCTCCGCACCGTTCGCGTCAACCCTGTGGGGGTTGTCACCTTTCGGAGTGAAGTCGGGCTCCGACCCTTCCGATTACTCTCCGTAACCAAGCAAGGTGGGTGCCGGGAGATCCACATCGGTGGACGCCCCGCATCAGCAGTTCCTCACGGCATGTCCATCACACGTCCATCACACGGGGGTTCCACTCACATGCGTACGACCGTCGCCGCAGCCGTCCTGGCCGTCACCGCCCTGTTCCTGTCCGCACCCGCCGGGGCCTCCGCACCCGCCCGGGCCTCCGCACCCGCCGCGCCCGTCCGGCTCGGGGAATGCGGGAGCGGGCAGCTGTGCCTCTGGGCGAAGCCCGACTTCACCGGCGCCCGGCAGACCCATGAGCTGTCCACCATCGACATCGAGAGCTGCGTCCCGCTGCCATCCGGCACCACCGCCCAGGCCCTCGCCAACCGCACCGGCCGGCCCGTCACCACCTATCAGTCCGCCGAGTGCGCGGAAACCGGTGAGTTCGAGACGTACCCGGGCGGCGGCACCTGGCTGCCGCGTTCGCCCTACCAGGTGCGCGCCTTCAAGGTGTGGGAGAGCTGACCGGCTCCGGACGCGCCGCGGGGCGGCGGCACCCTCCCCGGGTCCCACCGCCCCGCACCGGGCCGGTCTCCGCGCCCGTGTTACGCGTCGCCGCCCGCGGCCCCCGGATCGGCCGAGGCCACGTCCAGCAGCTCGTAGCGGTCCACCGCCGTCTTCAGCGCCGACCGGTCCACCTTCCCGTCCTTCGCCAGCTCCGTGAGCACCGCGAGCACGATCGACTGCGCGTCGATGTGGAAGTACCGCCGCGCCGCGCCCCGCGTGTCAGCGAACCCGAACCCGTCCGCGCCCAGCGACTGGTACGCCCCGGGCACCCAGCGGGCGATCTGGTCCGGCACGGACCGCATCCAGTCCGACACCGCCACGAACGGCCCCTGCGCCCCGGACAGCTTGCGCGTCACGTACGGCACGCGCTGCTCCTCCTCCGGGTGCAGCAGGTTGTACCGCTCCACGTCCACGGCCTCGCGCCGCAGTTCGTTCCAGGAGGTCGCCGACCAGACGTCCGCCTTCACGTTCCACTCGTCGGCGAGGATGCGCTGCGCCTCGACCGCCCATGGCACCGCCACACCGGAAGCCAGGATCTGGGCCGGGATCTCGCCCCTCTCCCCGCCGCTGTAGCGGTAGACGCCCTTCAGGATGCCCTCGACGTCGACATCGGCGGGCTCCGCCGGGTGCTGGATCGGCTCGTTGTAGACGGTGAGGTAGTAGAAGACGTCCTCGTTCTCCTCGGGGGTCCCGCCGTACATCCGGCGCAGACCGTCCTGCACGATGTGCGCGATCTCGAACCCGAACGCCGGGTCGTAGGCCACGCAGGCCGGGTTGGTCGACGCCAGCAGTTGCGAGTGCCCGTCGGCGTGCTGGAGCCCCTCGCCGGTCAGCGTCGTCCGGCCGGCGGTCGCGCCCAGCACGAAGCCGCGCGCCAGCTGGTCCGCCATCTGCCAGAACTGGTCACCGGTGCGCTGGAAGCCGAACATCGAGTAGAAGACGTACACCGGGATCAGCGGCTCGCCGTGCGTCGCGTAGGCGGAGCCCGCGGCGATCAGCGAGGCCGTGCAGCCCGCCTCCGAGATGCCGTCGTGCAGCATCTGCCCGGTCGGCGACTCCTTGTACGCGAGCAGCAGATCGCGGTCGACCGACTCGTACTGCTGGCCGAGCGGGTTGTAGATCTTCGCGCTCGGGAAAAAGGCGTCCATGCCGAAGGTGCGGTACTCGTCGGGCGCGATCAGCACGAAGCGCTTGCCGATCTCCTTGTCCCGCATGAGGTCCTTCAGGATGCGGACGAACGCCATGGTGGTGGCGATCGACTGCTGACCCGAGCCCTTCTTCGCCGCCGCGTACGTCTTGTCCTCGGGCAGCGGCAGGGGCTTCGCGCGCACCACCCGGGTCGGGACGTAGCCGCCCAGGCCCTTGCGGCGGTCGTGCATGTACTGGATCTCCTCCGAGCCGCGGCCCGGGTGGTAGTACGGCGGGTTGCCGTCCTCCAGCTCCTTGTCGGCGATCGGGATGTGCAGCCGGTCCCGGAAGCGCTTCAGATCCTCGGCGGTGAGCTTCTTCATCTGGTGGGTCGCGTTGCGCCCCTCGAAGTTCGGCCCGAGGGTCCAGCCCTTGACCGTCTGCGCCAGGATCACCGTCGGCTGGCCCTTGTGGGCCTTGGCCGCCGCATAGGCCGCGTACACCTTGCGGTGGTCGTGACCGCCGCGCCCCAGGTGCAGGATCTGCTGGTCGGTCATGTCCTTGACCATCTCGCGCAGCCTCGGGTCGTCCCCGAAGAAGTGTTCCCGGATGTACGCGCCGGTCTCCGTCGCGTACGTCTGGAACTGCCCGTCCGGCGTCGTGTTCAGCTTGTTGACCAGGATGCCGGTGCGGTCCTGCGCCAGCAGCGGGTCCCAGGACCGGTCCCAGACCAGCTTGATCACGTTCCACCCGGCGCCCCGGAACTGGGACTCCAGCTCCTGGATGACCTTGCCGTTGCCGCGCACCGGGCCGTCGAGGCGCTGGAGGTTGCAGTTGACGACGAAGGTCAGGTTGTCCAGGCCCTCGCGCGCGGCGATGGACAGTTGGCCGAGCGACTCCGGCTCGTCCATCTCGCCGTCACCGAGATACGCCCACACATGCGAGTTCGACGTGTCGGCGATGCCGCGCGCCTCCATGTACCGGTTCATCCGCGCCTGGTAGATCGCGCCGAGCGGGCCGAGGCCCATCGACACCGTCGGGAACTCCCAGAAGTCCGGCATCAGCCGCGGATGCGGATAGCTGGACAGCCCGTTCGGCGCCTTCGACTTCTCCTGGCGGAACGCGTCGAGCTGCGCCTCGCTCAACCGGTCCAGCAGGAAGGCGCGGGCGTAGATCCCGGGCGAGGCGTGCCCCTGGAAGAAGATCTGGTCGCCGCCCAGACCGTCGTCCTTGCCCCGGAAGAAGTGGTTGAAGCCGACGTCGTACAACGAGGCCGAGGAGGCGAAGGTGGCGATGTGACCGCCCACGCCGATCCCCGGTCGCTGGGCGCGCGAGACCATCACGGCCGCGTTCCAGCGGGTCGCGTTGAGGATCTTGCGCTCGATCTCCTCGTCGCCGGGGAAGAACGGCTCGTCCTTCGTGGCGATCGTGTTGACGTAGTCCGTGCTGCGCATCTCCGGCACGGCGACGCGCTTCTCGCGCGCTCGCTCGATGAGCCGGAGCATGAGATAGCGGGCCCGCTCACGGCCGCGCTCGTCGACGGCGGCGTCGAGGGAGTCGAGCCATTCCTGGGTCTCTTCGGGATCAAAATCCGGGACCTGGCTCGGAAGGCCGCCAATGATGATCGGGTTGCGATCGGATCCGGAAGCCACGCTGTTCCTTCGCTGTTCGGTGCTGCGCTTCGGGGCCTGTTACGGGAGTCCTGCCCCCGGACGAGAGGTACGTGTACGCCAACCCATCGTGTACCGCTGAAACGCGTACGTCATCTCTACCGAGAGGTAACCCCGAACGCGTCCCCCGCCCGGTTCCGCCGGGGCGGATGGACGGCCGCCGAGTGGGTATCGGTGCAGGCAGAAGGTCTCGGACAGGGTGGGGCAGGCGGGGCGAGAAGGGACGGAACGCAACCATACGCCCAAGGCGTGCAAGTGTTCCCAAAAGCTGCTCGGCTCCGAATGCCGGACCGAAACGGCATAAGCTGTCCAAGGACGTAGGACGCGACAGGAGTGGAGGAGGACGCGAAGCCCTCGCAGAAGGGCTGCCTGAAGGGCGGCGACGTGGCAGGAAACGTCACCGTTTAGGCGGTCTCGTACGCTGGGTACTTGCGCGATCCGCCGCTCCCGTGTGGACTACGGCCAACGCCCCGCGCACGCGCGTGGCTGAAGCATTTTCCGAAACATGATCAGGAGGCAACCCGTGAGCGCGACCGCGGACCACGCGGAGGAGCGGACCAACCCGGCGACACGCCTGGGGTTCGAGCCCGGACAGGTGGTCCAGGAGATCGGCTACGACGACGACGTCGAGCTGGAGCTCCGTGAGGGCATTGAGGCCATTACCGGCCAGGACCTCGTCGATGAGGACTACGACGACATCGCTGATGTCGTCCTGCTGTGGTTCCGCGACGAGGACGGCGACCTTACGGACGCGCTGGTGGATGCCATCGGTCTGCTCGAGGACGGCGGTGTGGTCTGGCTGATGACGCCCAAGACCGGCCGCGACGGATACGTCGAGCCGAGCGACATCAACGAGGCCGCCCAGACCGCCGGGCTCGCCCAGACCAAGAGCGTCAGCGCGGGCAAGGACTGGTCGGGAAGCCGTCTCGTCACGCCCAAAGCGGCCAAGGCCAAGCGCTGACCCCACCAACCCCTGAAGGCCCCCGACAGGCATCACGCCGGCCGGGGGCCTTCGTACGTCCGGCTCGCACATCCGTGTCCCGGATACCCGTTGGCTTGATCCGCGCGTACGCGGGAAGCTTTCCCGGGTGCCGCACGGGCGCCCGGGGGGTCTGCGTAGGGTGGGGGTCACCCGGACAGCCCAGCCCGGTGACGTAGCGAAGGGACGCGTTTTCATGGCGATCGAGGTCGGCACCCAGGCCCCGGATTTCGAGCTGAAGGACAACCACGGCCGGACCGTGAAGCTCTCTGATTTCCGTGGCGAGAAGAACGTGGTGCTGCTGTTCTACCCGTTCGCCTTCACCGGCGTCTGCACGGGCGAGCTGTGCGCGCTCCGCGACGAGCTGCCCACGTTCGAGAACGACGACACGCAGCTGCTGGCCGTGTCCAACGACTCGATCCACACCCTGCGCGTCTTCGCCGAGCAGGAGGGTCTGGAGTACCCGCTGCTCTCCGACTTCTGGCCGCACGGCGAGACCTCGCGGGCCTACGGCGTCTTCGACGAGGAGAAGGGCTGCGCGGTGCGCGGCACCTTCATCATCGACAAGGAGGGCGTGGTGCGCTGGACGGTCGTCAACGGCCTGCCCGACGCGCGCGACCTCAACGATTACGTCAAGGCGCTCGGCACCCTCTGATCCGGCTTCGGACGGATCGCGGGCCGACCCGGGGCGGAAAGCCTGTTTCGGCCGGGAACCGGTCACTAGGATCCACTCGTTGACCGGATGTCAACACGACGTGGAGGCGCCGGCACCGGCCGGCCCCCAAGAAACCAATGGGAGGACTCGTGGGAGTCAGCCTCAGCAAGGGCGGCAACGTCTCGCTGACCAAGGCCGCGCCCAACCTGACCGCGGTCATCGTGGGTCTCGGCTGGGACGCCCGTACCACCACCGGCGGGGACTTCGACCTCGACGCCAGTGCTCTGCTGACGAACGCCGAGGGCAAGGTCGCCAACGACGGCAACTTCGTCTTCTTCAACAACCTCAAGAGCCCCGACGGCTCCGTCGAGCACACCGGTGACAACCTCACCGGTGAGGGCGAGGGCGACGACGAGGTCATCAACGTCAACCTGGCCACGGTCCCGGCCGACGTCGACAAGATCGTCTTCCCGGTCTCGATCTACGAGGCCGAGAGCCGCCAGCAGAGCTTCGGCCAGGTCCGCAACGCGTACATCCGCGTCGTCAACCAGGCCGACAACAGCGAGCTCGCGCGCTACGACCTGTCCGAGGACGCCTCGACCGAGACCGCCATGGTCTTCGGCGAGCTGTACCGCAACGGCGCGGAGTGGAAGTTCCGCGCCATCGGCCAGGGCTACGCCTCCGGTCTGCGCGGCATCGCGCAGGACTTCGGCGTCAACGTCTGACCTGCCCGGGGCCGAGGTGTTCACCACACCAAGTGGCGAGCCCCCACGCCAACGCGACTTCGATATCA